>CAYXWE010000417.1:0-4350 GCA_964468145.1 uncultured Pleurocapsa sp. | reverse complement strand
CTAGGGGGGCTATATTAAATATTTAAGTGTCAAAAAAAACTTTGGCTGATGTCCTCTTAAATAACTCCGCTTTATTAAAGTATTAGAGAAAATGTAATTATTTAATGGACAATTATTTATTGGACAACAAACAAATAACAGAAAATTATTATATATGTTTAATTACTATAGCGTTCGGTAATCATTCGTGAAAACTTTTTTTGAATTAACCACGGAGCGGTGCGACCCCGCCTGGCGCGTAAGACGCTTTGGGTAGCGCACCGAGTAGAGGACACACAGATAAGAAAGCGGTCAGACCCCTGGCGACACGGACTCCGCTTTGGGTAGCTGACCAAGACAGAAGAGAGTTTTTTATAAATCATTGAGGTTTGCTATCTTATCAAAGATAGTTTAATTGTTCAACAATATTTTCTACTTCAAAGATAATCGTATTTTTCTATATCTGTGCTTTTGCTTTGTATTTTACGTGAGGATTTACCGTTCGGTAATGGGTTTAAAGCCCCGTCGTTTACAACGATTGGGTAAAAGAGTAAGGGGTAAGGGGGAAAGGATCGATTTTTTCCCTTTTCCCTTTAACCTTTTCCCTACGAATCACCGTTCATTTATGTTGGTGAGGAGTCAATAAACTATCTGGTTTGGGTTTAATCTTTGTCGATCCCCAATTGTATGCTAAAGAAATTATTATAGCGATCGCTTTTGTTATTTTTTTCCTTTGTCTAAATTATTTAATTCCAGAATCTCTCAGTAAATATAATCTTGTAGGTATCTATTTGTCATTTGCCATTTTACCGTGGTTAGGATGGATACAAATGAATATACGCCGACAATATTTGGGAGAATTATTATTTGTTTCTCAACATCTACCTCTAAGGATTTATTATCTTATTCCCCTAGCTTCGATCGCTTTGTGGTTAATGCGTCGTATTTTACAAAGCTTTGCTGGTAAGACAATATCTTCGACTATAGATATTGGAGGAGTAGAAATTAATAGTTATCTTTGGTCTGGTTGTATATCGATCGCGATGTTATCAATTATGATTTATGGTTGTGTATTTTTTGGTTTTGGTAAGTTATAAATTCTAGATAAAGGTATTTGGCTGACTGGTGAAACTCTCTGGGAGAAAATAGTAGATTATTCTTGGAGTAAAAATAAGCAATTAGATGTATTAATTGTGAAGCAAATCAATGGTTATGAACAAGAAATAGAAAATAAATATGCGATCGCACCAGGAGAGAAAGAAATAATAAATAAAATCTTTAGGGATAAGCTAAACCGCATTTAGTTAAAAAATTGTAGTTTTTGAAATTATCTTAACAGTATAAATATTATTTATTTTATATAGTATAATAGTTCGATATCATTAATTGATAGTTTTTTGTTATTTGTTCTTGGTCATTTGTATAAAACTCAACTCAGTTAATTATTTATACAAAAGTCTATTTTACGATCTTATCATTATTTTTACTTGTGTCATTTAACTTTTCTCTGAATTCGATTATTGTACGTCGATCGGTAAATATACGGCGAGGAATATAATATTTGCTATCGTTAGAAAAATTCAGACAAAACCCTAGTTCGCTTTCATAATATCTTCTTAAATCGTTCCAAGTATGAGAATGGACTTTTGTTTCTCGACCTAGTATTGAATAATCTTCTGTTTTGTTTAAAACAAATTCTGTATCTGATATTATAAGTTTTCTAAGCTTTGTCTGTTCGGGATTATTTAATCATGATTTTTTGACCTGGTATTTCATACTCCAGTATTGCCAAGGTAGCCTTGCTTGTATTTGTGGCATGAAAAAAAATATAGCTAATAAATTAAATAGTATATTTAAAATTAGCGACCTCGATAGATCGGTATCAGAATAAATGGTAGCCCTAAAAAAGTTTTTAATAGAAGGTATATCGAGAAATAGTATAGTTAAGGGAGCAATGTAATCATTATGCCAATGAAGTAGGGGCGATCGAGCAGCATATTCTTGAAAAATTTTGAAACTATCTATTTCGTCTTGCAAAGTAAGATTGTATTCAATTTATAGCATTTTTAATCTGGAAATAATTTTATATTTTAAAAATAAGAATAACGTTTTTATAAATCCTGAGAATATATAGAAAGTCCGTCAGCATATTCTAGTGCTGGCTTATTTTCCGCTTGTAAAAAGCATTCTTCGTCCAAATGTAAAATAGTAGGGCGTTGGCTAACCAAACAAGCTTCTCCATAAGGATATATCCAACCACAATTAGCAATCAATCCTGTAAATATTTCTATTCTAGCTATTTCATTTTGGCAATCAAAGTTAGAAAGTAAATAGTCTTGAATGGTAGCATCTACGATATAAGTTTCTGGTTTAATACATTTGATTACCTGTTGGAACTTCTGTCTAATGCGATCGACAACGGGATTAGTTATATGTCTGTAATTATGTATTTGATAAGTATCTTTATCGGTTTGATGTAAAACTATTTCGCTTTCAAGTTTGTCAATTATTCTGCGATCGATGTGGTGAAGTGCATAACTAGACTGACAAATATTATCGGCAAAAGGTTTTCTTAAATGGGCTTTGAGTTTATTATCGATGGCGTATTGTTGAGCTTGAATGGGGCTATCAAAGAAAATAATTTCTGTTTCTTTAACTCCCAAATAATTATAAGCCCGATGAATATAATGGGTAACTAAATCGCGATCGCATCTTGCAGTCGAAGTAGCGATATTTCTCCACTTGCTTTTATATTCTGGGATTAGGGATCTTTGTTCGGAGGTAAGTACACCCAGTTTATTGATTAGTTGTTTATCTTTTAATTCTCGATCGATTTTATCTTCCCCAATACCATATATTAAAATATCTCTGAGGACATTACACTCTTTATTATTTGCTTCTAATAACCATTCTATTTTCCATTCGCTAGAATGAATTTGTCCATATTTGGGAGCAATTACTTCACCATGAAAAGCATAATAAACTGTTCCATTCTTAAATTTAACAGCAGGTTGACCATCGTTGTGTAAATAGCTATCCCTATCTAAAGAAAGAAATTCTAGTTTTTCGTAAACAATACAAACATTTTCAAAGAAAAAGATTTGGCTGCAGTTATGGACTAGAGATAATAATATCTGCCAAAGCTGTCGAAAGAGATCGCTTTCATAGTCAAATAAAGTAAAACAATAATCAAATAAAAGTCCAACATAAATTAAGGTATTACGAAAATTACCTTCAAAAAAAGCAATATCACCAAAGTAAAAACCATCGTCGGAATTTACCTCTGGATCGGAAATACTCCAAATTTTTTTACCATGAAAACTTGGTACGCGTACAACATTATCTTCGTCTAAATGTTCCCATAGATCGTCACTAAGATTTAATTGAATTTGTTGTTCTATATTATCGACGATAAGGTCATAAACTTGATTTTTAATACTCCAGCCAAAATTATCTAAATTCAGATCGTTTAATACTTCTATCTTAGAAGTAGGGCGATCGCAAAAATATATAATTGGTTTTGGGAGGTTTATTAATTTATAAATTTCTTCAATTGCAGGGATTATTTCTAATTTATTTGTAGGCTCGTTAGAAAAAGCTATCTTTGTCCATTTATCAATATAATCTGGAATCAAAGCCTCTTGTTCTGGAGTTAAGTTAGTTATTTTCGGCATCAAATAGTAAAATCAATTATTATTTCTTATTTAGCTAAAATTATAATGCCATTAAAAAATAAACTAATCATCTCTTTACTTAGCGGAATTTTAATGGGATTAGCACCAGCACCTTTTAATGGTTGGTATTTTGCTTGGTTCGCGATCGCTCCTTTATGGATATTAATTAGACAGCAAAAATCTCTACAACAAATAGCTATTCTCGCCCTGACTTGGGGTATTGGTTATGATGGTTTAGCTTTATTTTGGATCACTGGAGTTCATCCAATGACTTGGATGGGCGTTCCTTGGCTGGCTAGTTTGGGTATTGCTATTTTTTGTTGGGTATTTGTTACTTTGTGGGGTGGGGGAGTAGTAGTTGCTTGGGGTATTTTATTAGGATTTATTAATCAAAAATTTAAGAGTAAGAATATATTGGATCGTTTATTTATCGTTTTAATTGGTGTGACTTTATGGTGTGGTTTAGAAACATTATGGAGTCATACTCCATTGTGGTGGCCAGCGATCGCCTATACTCAAAGTATCCATAATTTAGTTATTTTACAGTTGAATAAATTATCGGGGGTTAATACTGTCGCTGCCATAATTATTTTAGTTAATGGTTTGTTAGCAGAAGCTTTTTTGTATTGGCAATACGAGGGTAATATTAAAAACAAAGTATTATTTATTACCTCTCCTATCTTAATACTAATTATCG
>CAYXWE010000416.1:0-4350 GCA_964468145.1 uncultured Pleurocapsa sp. | reverse complement strand
TAAAATTGGATAAGGATAATTTTTAGATGGAATTTTCAATCGCTACATTACTCGCTCAGTTCGTCGATGATAAGTTAGTCGCGGGCAAGAATTTAGAAAAAAAACTTGGTTGTGAAGAAGAAGACAGCATCGAAAAATTGCAGATTACTCTTGATGCTTTAGAAAAAATTGGCGTTTTGCTCAAAGAAAGGGGTAAATACCGCCGTATTTACGAAGATGATGTGGTAGAAGCCAAATTGAGATGCTCTAGCAAAGGCTTTTGCTTTGCCATTCAAGATGAAGAGAATGCAGATGATATTTATGTCCGTGAAAGTCATTTAAGTAATGCTTGGAATGGCGATCGCGTTTTTGTTAAAATTATTAAAGAAGGCAGTCGTCGTCGCTCTCCTGAAGGTGAAGTAAAGTTAATTTTAGAACGGTCTAATCCTTCTTTGTTGGCAACAGTTACCACCAAAGAAGAAGAATATCGCGCCATTCCTTTAGACGATCGCCTGTTGTTTGAATTAGACATTAGAGAAAACGGTCAAGATTTAGAGGAAGCTTTAGAACATTTAGTTCATGTCTCGGTGTTGCGCTACCCCCTAGGACAACATCCTCCTGTGGGAAAAGTAACTAAAATATTGGGTAGCGATCCAGAAGAAGCAGAAGATGTTGATATTGTTTCTTGCAAACACGATTTACCCCAAGACTTCTCAGAAAAAGTAATTAAGGCTACTAGTAATTTGCCCACTGCCCGTATCCCCGCAGCAGAAACCAAGAAACGCCAAGATTTACGGGATAAGCTAACTTTCTCTATTGAATCTGAATCTAATCTGCAAAATACACCCTGGGTAGAAAATGCTTTTACCCTGGATAAGACAGAAGAAGATAATTGGCAGTTAGGTATCCATATTGCCGATGTGGCTCACTACATAGAAACCGATAGTACCCTAGATCGCGTTGCCAGAAAAAGAGGTACAGCAGTTAATCTACGCAAACAAGTCTTACCTTTGTTTCCTGAAAAAGTAAGCAAGCTATGCTCGTTAATTCCTGGAAAAAATCGCCTAACCGTATCGGTTACTATTACTATTGATTCTCAAGGCAATATTGTTGAATATACTATTGCACCATCGGTAATTTCGGTCGATCATCAGCTAACCTACCAAGAAACTCAGGAACTAATTGGCGATGTCAAAAAACCAGGACGTAAGTTTGCCAAACTCACCCCCGTGCTTAAAGATCTATTTTTTACCCTTAGTCCTTTAGTCAAAGCGCAACGTCTACAAAGAGGTGGTTTAGAAGTAATTACTCCAGAAATCGATAGTCTGTTTAAAGATGAAGGAAGAGTCGGCACAATTCAAAACTTGGGCAGTTTGCCCGTGCTGTCGATGCTAACAGAATTGACCACTCTGGCAGGAAAGGCGATCGCCGAACACCTACAGGCTTTAGATTTACCTGGCATATATTGCACCCAAGCCGAGCCTGATGTGGAAGATTTGGAAGATTTGCTCAAACTAGGCAGCAACTTGGGTTTAGAACTCGATGTGAACGTAGAAGAAAGCGTAACTTCTCAAGACTATCAGCGACTCACCGAGCAGTTTTCTACTTCATCGGCGGTAATGGTTCTAAATTATTTACTCCAAGGTACTTTTAAACCAGTCAAATATCTTACCGAACCAGCAAAACATTTTGGTTTAGCTTACGATGATGGTTATACTCACTGTATTTCTCCCGGTCAAAGATATATCGATCTGGTAATTCAACGCATCTTAAAAGCAGTGTTTGAACACGGCAAAGACCGCCGTCATAGCCGAACTAAACAAGGGGTAGACTTGAATAGCAGCAGTTGTCACGGACAAATAAATTGGAAGGTATTGCCTCCTAAAATTCAAGAAGAATTGGAGACTAATATTCAAACCATGCTGCCCTTTTTGAACGATCGCGAAAAACAAGCTGAAGATGCAGAAAAAGATCTAGCAGGCTTGAAAAAAGCCGAGCAAATGAAAGAGCGCACGGGCAAAATCTTTGAAGGTTTGATTACAGGAGTCCAGTCTTATGGCTTCTTTGTTGAGATAGAAGATTTACTGGTAGAAGGCTTAGTTCACGTTAGTTCCCTCAAGGATGATTGGTATGAATATCGTTCCCGCGAAAGCTGTTTAAAAGGAAGAAAAAATGGTACTTCCTATCGTTTGGGCGATCGCGTAGAAGTAGAAGTGAAAAGCGTAGACTATTATCGCCAGCAAATCGATCTGATTACTGTTGGTGGTGACAGTGAAGTTAGTAATGGCGAAAGTAAGGGCAATTGGGAAGAGGAATAATTTTCAAGGATGAGGGATGAAGGATAAATAATAAGCTGGGAAGAAGCAATTAGGAAGTAGAAAGCTATTCAACTTGCTTTGATACTTCCTTTTCTCTTTAATAAAACTAAAAAACACTAATAAAATAATGAAAGATAAAGTAATAGAACAGGTAATCGATCTAGCAAACAAAAAGAACATTAAAGCTGAAGTTTATTATGCTTCTAGTCAAGATACACCGATTGAATTTGCTAACAATCGTTTAAAGTCTTTAGAGACTAAAGCATCTGAAGGAATTGCCCTACGAGTGATTGCAGACGGTAAACTAGGATTTGCTAGTTCGTCGGATCTGACTCGTTTGTCGGATTTAGTTGATGCTGCAATCGCTACGGCTGAAATTGGCGATCCTGTGGAGTTTGATTTTAGTCAGGATGTTAATTATGCAGAAGAAAAAAGCGACTATCACCCCCCCAAAACCGATAATTTGGTCGAGATAGGTGAAGATTTAATTGAGAAAGTACATCAATACAACCCCGATATTTTAGTTGATGTTAGCTTTCATACCCGCTCTGGCATGGAAAAACTAGCTACTACTAGCAGCGTCTATACCGAACAACATAGTCAAAGCGTTAGTGCTGTCTTGTCGGGCAATTTGGTGCGGGGAGAAGATTTTTTACAGGCTTATGCTTATGAAGTTGCAGGCGATCGCCAACCCGATTATCAAGCAGTTTTGCAAAAGCTAATTCAAAAGTATCAACGGGCTGAAGGTAAAGCAAGTATTACCAGCGGGACTTATCCTGTTTTGTTTACTCCCAGTGCAGCTAGTAGCACTATGGGCAGAATGTTCGGCACGATTTTTTCTGGTCAATCAATAGTACAAAAAGCTTCTCCTTTGACGGATAAATTAGGAGAAAAGATTGTAGACGATCGCCTTACAGTTTATGAAGATCCTACTATTGGTATCTCAGCTTGTAAGTTTGATGATGAAGGCGTACCTACTAGTAAAAAGAATTTAATCGACAAAGGCGTTGTCAAGCAGTTTTACTGGGATAGACGCTGGGCAGCCCGTCGAGGTACAGAATCTAGCGGAAATGGTTTTCGGGGCGGTATTTCCCGTCCAGGCCCCAGTTTAGCCAATGTTTGTATTGCCCCTGGATCTACGAGCGTTGACGATCTGATTGCAGGTATGGACGAAGGTATTATTGTCGATCAAGTTCTGGGTGCGGGACAGTCCAATGTGTTAGCAGGAGAATTTTCGGTCAATATAGATTTGGGCTATAAAGTTGAAGGTGGCAAAATTGTCGGCAGGGTAAAAGATACGATGGTGGCAGGAAACATTTTTGAAGCTTTTAGCAATCTAGTAGATTTGAGCGATCGCCCTGAATGGGTTGGTGGTAGTTCCTTAATTCCTCATATTTTGTTCGCTAAGTTGGGAGTGGCAGCAAGAGGATAAACTAAACTGTTGACACAGATAGCGATCGATTACTTTAGCTAGGGGAAAAGGAATGAAGAACAATCGTTTATTAAGATTTTTGTTATTGCCTGTTGTTTTATGTTTGGCGACCTTGCTAACTGGCTGTGTAGATTATGATGTGGGGATTAATTTTACTACTCCCTACAAGGGAGAGATTACGCAACACATTAGGGTAAGAGAACAGCTTACCAGTCTTGCCCCCTCAGCTAGTAGAAAATGGTTAAACAGTATCGAAAAGCGATCGCGCCAACTAAAAGGCAAGGTCAAAAAGCTAAATTCCCAAGAACTATTACTAACTATTCCCTTTGGCAACGGCGCAGAGTTAGCTCAAAAGTTTAATCAACTATTTCAAACTAGCATTGTTCCCGATGCCACTATCCCTCAAGGTAAGGCAGATTTAATTCAGCTAAATTCCCAGGTTGCTTTGCATCAAAGCAATTTGGTTTTTGTCGAGCGCAATAGCTTGGATCTGACGATCGATCTTCGAGCTTTATCGGTTCTTACTCAAGAGGATAAGATCGATCTTCCTCTAGATTCTTTAGCTAACTTGGAATTTCAATTGAATACTCCCTGGATTGCTAGCAGTATTTCAGATACAGC
>CAYXWE010000415.1:0-4359 GCA_964468145.1 uncultured Pleurocapsa sp. | reverse complement strand
GATCGATGCTTTGTACAGTCCGCTTTTTTATCGTTTACTACTCAAACATCAACCACTCACTAATAAATTTGTCGATCGCTTGCTCGATATTGTCTTGAGAGGATTAGAAAAATAAGACTAAATCTGATTGCCGTATTAAATTGAAAGTAAAAACCCAACTCAAATTCTTCTGCTTTTTGCCTCACCCTGGCTTTTAAGTGTTGTATGTAAACAGGATTTAGTATAAGAGGGCGTTGCATCTCATCCTGTAGGGATGCAACGCTAAATAAGATGCGCGATCGCAAGATATTGGAAATAATGAATATCAACCAAGAAATTAAAAAAATTCATCATATAGCTATTATTTGCTCTGATTACCAAAAATCAAAATATTTTTATCATAAAATTTTAGGATTCTCTATTATCAATGAGACGTATAGAGAACATAGAAACTCATATAAACTAGATTTAAAAGTAGGAACTAACGATACGATAGAACTTTTTTCTTTTCCTTCTCCTGCTCCTAGATGCAGCCCTGAAAATTGTGGATTAAGACATTTAGCTTTTGAAGTAAAAAATATCAATGAATCTATTGCTTACTTAGAATCAAAAGGAATAAACGTCGAACCAATTAGAACAGATGAGCTAACAGGTAAACGCTTTACTTTCTTTAAAGATCCAGATGACTTACCTCTTGAATTATATGAATCGCTATCTTGACATAGGGGGATGCAACGCCTACTTTTCGATCGTGACTCTCTATTTTGAAGCTTGTAAAAGGAGAAAAAAGCCCTGGGGAGTAGGTCAAAGTTTTGTGCCACACTGTTTACAAAAAACTGCATCTCGATCGTGACGAGATAAATTGCAGTTAGAACATTTCGTCTCCACTAAATTAGAAGTTTTAACTACCTGTCCGATCAATTCGCCCAATTGCCAAGGAATAAAGAGTACTCCTGTAAAAATCATTAATACCGTCATCATTCTTCCTGGTTGAGACAAAGGCGTAACGTCTCCATAACCTACAGTAGTCATTGTTACCACTACAAAGTAAAAAGCGTCGAAAAAATTTTCCAGGCGTTCGCTATTTATTTGGTGTTCTACTTGATAAATTAGCCCCGCATAAACAAAAATCAGGGTAAATAAGGTTAAAAATATTCTGATAAAAACAATGCTGTCTTCACTCGTGATGGGCAACAGACGCTTTTCGATTTTCCAAAATCTAACAATGCGTAAAATTCTAAACCAGCGAAATACTCGTAAGTAACTGATATTAATCCAGCCTAAAAACAAAGGCAAAATAGAAATTAAATCGATAAATCCAAAAAAGCTGAAGAAGTACTTTTTAAAATCATCTGCCGACCAACAGCGCAGCAGGTATTCAATTGCAAAGATAATTAGAATTATATAATCAACATAGGATAAAACCTTCCGCAGTATGGGATCGACTGGATATGTTTGGATTGCAAATATAGCAGAAGATAATAAGATTGAGCCTAAAATAGCCAAATCCAACCACAGACCCAGATTTGTTTCGGTATCTGCCAGATAAAAAGCTACTTGCTGACGTACGGACAACTGTCGATCGCCCGATCTATGGGATGTTATCTTTTCTTTTGACACGATAGAATCATGAATGGATTTTTATTTAAGAAATCGTTTTTAGTTTTTAGTTTTTAGTTTTTAGTTTTTGGTTTGTATTTATCTATCGACATATATTATGCTCGTCATTTTCTAAAGAATTATTAGTTTCTAGGTAATCTTTGACCCAGTTGCAGGCATAGTATAAAGCGTTCAATTGGAGAATATTTTCTAGATCCCAAAGTTTGATCTGTTTATCTTCACTAGCAGTAGCTACTTGTTTGCCATCGGGACTAAATTCCACATCCCAGACTCTTTCTTGATGTCCTTGAAGGGTAGTTAAAAGCTTTCCCGATCTATCCCAGATTTTGACGGTACTATCGGCACTAGCAGAAGCAATTTTACTGCTGTCGGGGCTAAATTCCACATCCACAACAATAGCAGAATGACCTTCAAGAACAGCAATCATTTCTCCCTGTCGATTCCATATTTTGACGTTTTGTTCTTTACCTCCTGTGGCAATCAACTCTCGATCTGGACTAATAGAAACCGTTTTCACTCCTGTTCTATCTGCCAAAATAGATTTAATATTTGTGCCGTCTGGTTTCCATAATTTAAGATAGCGATCGTGACTAACCGAAGCCAGTAAATCTCCATCTCGACTAATATCAATATCGGTAATTCTTGCTTTGTGGGCTGGAATTGTATGTCTAGCGATTTCTTTAATTCTATTTTTAGTTTTTTGTAGCTCCCAAAAATGAATTTTAGTATCAAATGCCCCATAAATGATGGTCGCATTGCCATTTTTGGCAAAGCCATCGGGAGCAAAACGCACGTCTGTAACTGTATCGATATTACTCAAAGTTTTTAAAACCGTTCCATCTTGTCGCCATAGTTTGATAGTGCGATCGTAACTAGTAGATGCTAACAACTTACCGTCGTTACTAAAGGCAATATCGTAGGCTTCATTGGTATGTTTTTTGAAGTCAGTTAATAAAGTTCCATCAATGTTCCATAGCTTAACCGTACCATCAGCGGATGCAGAGGCAATAAATTTATTTTCAGGATGAAAAATTACATTAACGATCGAACTACTATGTCCGTAAAATGTCTTAGAAAAAGGACTATCGACTTGCCACAGCTTGACCACATTATCCCAACCCCCCGTAACTACTGCCGAACTGTCATACATCCAATCTAAACTCCAAATTCTACCCTGATGTCCTTTGACATCGCGAATTAGCGTTCCATCGGTCGACCATAATTTAATGGTGCTGTCCCAACTACTAGTTCCAATAGTTTTGCCATCGGGAGAGAACTTCACTGCAGTGACGGGAGCATCGTATCCTGAGAGGATTTGTCGTAGAGTACCATCTAAATCCCAAACTTTGACCATATTATCGTCCCCTCCCGTAACTATCTGACGGTTGTTGGGTGCAAAATCGATTCCCCTTAAAGGCGAGCTAAAAACCTTAATGGTTCTTAATAATTTGCCATTGCGATGCCACAGCTTTAATATCCCATTGCGATCGCCTGTGGCTATCAATCTACCGTCGTTACTGAAAGCCACTGACATGATTCCGCTTTCATGACCCTGGAGAACATTCTGGAGATTGCCATAGCGATCCCACAGTCTAATGCTGGAATCTTCTGATACCGGAGCAAATATATCTCCAGCAGGAGCATAAACCACACGATTAACAGTGCTACGATGTTCGTCCAAAGTTTTTAATAACCTGCCCTGAGCAGTCCAGAGTTTGATGGTCTTGTCTTCTGAAGCGGAAACTAAATTTTTGCCATCGGGACTAAAGCTGACATCCTGTACGCTATCGCGGTGACTGGTCAAAGTAGTTAATAATTTGCCGTTTTTTTGCCAAAGTTTGATCGTAGTGTCTGCACTCCCAGAAGCGATGCTTTCTCCGTCGGGACTAACGCTAACGCCCAAAACAATATCTTGGTGTCCCGATAAGGTATTTTTTTCAATTAGATTATAAACGGCCTGCTGCAGGGCTAAATTTGCTCGTTCGTGAAGAGATGAGTCTGCATTAATAATTTTTTTGATTTCCTGTTTGGCTACCATCACATTAATCAAAGCATCAAAATAGCCCTCGCTATTGAACTGGTTTTTTGCTGAGGCTAAACGGGCATCTACTTTTTTTATTTTTACTTGACTATAATTCCAATATACTGCGGTACTCATACTCATCATAGTTAGTAAAGCTGCGCTTACTGTCCCCAACAGAAATCGCTGTAATTTGGCTACTTTGTGTTCTTGAATTAAACGAACTTCGACTTCTTGCAGTCTTTTTAATTCCAAATTCCGACGCACTTCCGCTTGTTCTTGAGCAACAGAAGCATTGAGAAATTGATATTCTGACTGGGATAAATCGTGGTTATTTGCCCAAGCTTGAGCTTGTTTGAGAGTATTTCCTCTCAAAAGACGGGAAGTATCCAGACATCCAGAAGCCAGCCACTGGTCTACCTGGGCACCGTAAGGACGCAAACGATCTAACTGATGTTCGATCCAGTCTAAATTAAAAATTTGTCGATATAAGGGATTGCGAAAAACTAGCTGAGAATTTTTTTTCACAATTAAATTCGATAGCAGTAAATACTTTTGTTCTAAACTATCGTCAGCAGAGACGAAGCCTTGTTGGAATATTTCTTTAGTAATTTCTAGCAAGCGACCAGCTTTAGTTTCATCTCGTAGCAGGCGATCGCGTATAGTGCGCAAGTGTTCTGGCTCGTCTTGGGATGCCCAATTATTAATAATATACCTTGTAACCAAACTCTCGACCCACT
>CAYXWE010000414.1:0-4370 GCA_964468145.1 uncultured Pleurocapsa sp. | reverse complement strand
CATTTGTATAAATGGCTGAAAAAATTGCGTTACCGACTTTTTTTAACCTATCTTTAGGGATTTGATCAAAGCCTGCTGCCCAAAAGTCATACTGCTTAATCAATCTAATTAAAGTACCTTTAGAAATGTCTGATGATATAGCTGGTGCATTTAGTATTGGCGCACAAACTAGTTATAGTGTTGTTCGTAAGTTTAATCTTCATAAAAGTGCCAATATTTTAATTACGGCTGCTAAATCTAATACTTCATTGTTTGTCATTAATGCTTTACAAAAATACGATGTAAACATCTATGCTATTACAACTTCTAATTTTTTTGTTGAAGAATTAAAAGCAGCAGGGGTCAAAGAAGTAATTGTACTGGATAAAAAGCCTAACAGTTTGTTAGAAAATAGATATATTCATCAAATATTTAAGAAAACTGGAGGCTTTGATTGCGTATTCGATCCTTTTTTTGATATTTATTTGGCTCAAGCAGTTGATTTAATGAAAGATAACGCTAAGTATATAACTTGCGGATTTTATAATCAGTATAGCGATTTGATCGATCAAAAATCTCTAGATTATTCCTTAAGTTGTTCTGAGATAATGACCAAGGTTATTCTCAAAAATATACAAATTGCTGGTAACTGTTTGGGAACAAAAAAAGATCTTGAAAATGCTTTAAAAGACTATACTTCTGGTAATTTTAAGGTGATAATAGACTCAGTTTTTACTGGTAATCAAGTAAAAGAATTCTTTACTCGTACCTATAATGCTCCAGATAGATTTGGTAAAATTGTCTATCGCTATAACTAATCTAAAATTCGCTTATTAGTAAATATTATTATGTCACAACAAGTCGCTAAATCAACTTCTCAAATAATTGCTGCAAGTTCTTGTAGCTGGCAAAATAAATCAACCATAAAAAATTTCCAGCAAGATTTAATTAAAATTGTTGAGAGGGCTAGCACAATTAGCGATCGCTTGAGTGAAGATTTTGTTTTTCAAGAATCAAATAAAGAATCAAATAAAGAATCAAAGGTAATTGATGCTAGATTTTTAAAATGGTGTCAAGTTGTTGCTAAAGGTAATCACGAGCAGTTTTTCAAACGTCTTGAATGGGATGAGTTAGATCCTAATTCAGTTCGACAAATATTAGGAAATACAAAGCTTGTGGATCGCCAATCTTTGCCTAGTTGGACAGACACCCTTAATCGAGCTATGGAAATTGCAGGTAACATAGGTAATAATAATGATATTTTTTCAGATGTAAAATACCAAAAGTATCAATATTTATCTATAGAAACTCCATTACCTTTTGAAGAAATCTATTTACCATTTATTGAGGTTGCCAAAGAAAAACTAGCAACGAAAACAAACTTAAATTTTGATTTGATTTCAAAATCAGCTTACTTACAATTACAATCTGAGCTTTTAAAACAATTAACTAATCTATTTATTAGAACTCTTGACCTAGAATTTTCTCTATATCGTGCTTATAAAGGATCGCAATTAGTACGTTTAATTAGTAAATTACAAAATAATTCTTCTCGACAACTTTATGAGGAATTTGTCAAAAAAGTCTTAAAAGATGGTTTACTGACATTTTTTCAAGAATATAGTGTTCTGGCTAGGTTGGCAGCTACAGCCACAGATTTTTGGGTAGAAACCACAGCAGAATTTATTCATAGACTAAATTCAGACTGGATAAAAATTCAGCAAACTTTTCCAACAAGAGAATTGAGACAAGTTGTTGCTATTGAAACTGGGCTTTCGGATCTCCACAATTGCGGGCGTTCGGTGAAAATTATTCAATTTACATCGGGTTTCAAACTAGTATATAAGCCAAAGAATCTTAGTTTAGAACAAGCATACTTTAGTTTTTTAACCTGGATTAATCAGCAAGATGCTATTTTAAATCTCCAAACTCTTAAAATTATTAACTGTTCGACTCATGGTTGGATCGAATTTATCCCAGCTTTGCCTTGTCAAGATCGAGAAGCTGTTAAACGCTATTATCAACGAGCGGGAATAATACTTTGCCTTGTCTACGCTCTTAGAGGAACTGATTGTCATAGAGAAAACTTAATTGCTTGTGGGGAACAACCAGTATTAATTGATTTAGAAACCCTACTACATCATCAAACTTGGAAATGCCAAGAAAACCCTGAAGCGATCGCCATAGCCGATCAAAGACTAGTAAATTCTGTGCTTGTTACGGCTCTTTTACCAGGAGCTAATCTTAACCTGGGAAAAATTCCAGGAAAGACTATAGATGTTAGTGGATTGGGTAACAACGATATTAATCCATCTATACAATCTTTAGGATGGGAAAATATTAATACAGATAGCATGGGAATTGTAGAAGGTAAAATTGAAATTTCTCCTCAAAAAAATCAACCCTTCGGCGAAGATTTAGATACCTCTTTAAGCAATTATACAGAGGAATTAATTGCTGGATTTAAGCAAGCATATAACTTTTTGAGAGAACATCAAGAGTTACTTTTAGCTCCCAATAGCCCTTTAACAGTATTTAACCAGCAAAAAGTCCGTATCGTGTTGCGTAACACACAACTTTATGGCTCAATCTTACAAAACTCCTTAAATCCTAAGTTTATGCGTCATGGAATAGAGCGCAGTATTAGGCTAGATATTCTTAGTAGAGCCTTGCTTTCTTCAAGAAATAAACCTAATAATTGGGCGATGATAGCAGCAGAAAGACAAGCATTAGAACAGCTTGATATACCTTATATCACAGCTTATTCTAATAGCAATACCATAACCATTAATTCTCAAATAACTATTAATAATATTTTCGATAATTATAGCTATGGCGATGTTCTTGCTCGCATTCGAGGGTTAAGTAATAATAATTTGCTCGAACAAATTGACATTATAAAAACGTCTCTTGATTCATGTTTTTCAAAACCAGAACCAAAATAAAACAAAACTTTTGTACAGCTTAATATTATATTACCTTGAAATATTCTAAAAGTTATTTAGGAAAAGCCATAAAAAATAATCATTTCTTACAATAAAAAAGTAATTGTTTTAAATTTATTTTCTTTTTATCTTATTAGATAGTTACTCAAATAAATAGATGTTTTTTGGTATTTAGTAGCTAGATAAAAATATTAAAAATTGGAGTTTGAATCATTTCAATGAGTATTGAAGCAGTAAATCAATTTTTGGAGCAAGTAAGCTCAAATCAACAATTACAAGCAGAAGTAACTCAAGCGATGGAAGAGGAAAACGATCGCCTTGCTGTGACCCAACTAGCAGCCAAACATGGCTTTAAATTTACCCCCGAAGAACTAGGTTCTCAAGTCGAAAAATCTCTGGAGTCTCCAAAAGAAGACGAGTTAAGTGAAGCAGAACTAGAAAGCGTTGCTGGTGGCAGAGGTACTGTTGCAAGGTCTCTTGGAAAGTCTGCTGGAAAGAAGGCTGGAAATACTGTTGCTGATGCTGCTCTTGGTAGTGTATTTGCGGAAATTTTTTCGTCAGACAGATGGTAATTACAAAGTTGATTGTAAATTCCCAGAAATTAAATTTTTTCAGATTTAGAGATATTTATTAGAGGTAGTAAGAATGAGTATTGAAGCAGTCAATCAATTTTTGGATCGAGTAAGCTCAGATCGACAGTTACAAGCAGAAGTAACTCAAGCGATGGAAGCAGAAAACGATCGCCTTGCTGTAACCCAACTAGCAGCTAAACATGGCTTTGAATTTACCTCCGAAGAATTAGGTTCTCAAGTCCAGCAAACTATTGAAGCCCAACAAGAGGGCGAATTAAACGAAGCCGAACTAGAAAGCGTTGCTGGTGGTATTTGTACCCCTGCTATTGGAATAGCTGTTGGAGTTGCTGGTACTGCTGCTGGTACTGCTGCTGCTGGTCTTGAAAATAGTAAAAAAGGTTGGTAGTACAGGAAAAAGTTTAATTTTCGGGAATTAAACTTTTTCAGATTTGGAGATATTTATTAGAGGTAGTAAGAATGAGTATTGAAGCAGTCAATCAATTTTTGGATCGAGTAAGCTCAGATCGACAGTTACAAGCAGAAGTAACTCAAGCGATGGAAGCAGAAAACGATCGCCTTGCTGTGACCCAACTAGCAGCTAAACATGGCTTTGAATTCACCCCCGAAGAATTAGGTTCTCAAGTCCAAAATCGCCAGAGTGAATTTCAAATGAATCAAGAAGAAGGTGAGTTAAACGAAGCCGAACTAGAAAGCGTTGCTGGGGGTATTATCGGTTTTCTCCAGTTGGCGAAAGTAGGAATGAATAACAGTGGTAAGTGGTAGTTGTTGACGCTCTGGGTCCTCAAGGACAAAGATTCTGGTTTTTAGTCTTTAGTTTTTAGTCTTTAGTTTAAGGGACGCTCATTGACTACTA
>CAYXWE010000413.1:0-4375 GCA_964468145.1 uncultured Pleurocapsa sp. | reverse complement strand
GCTTAATATCATCTTTTCTAACTTCATCCAGTCCATCTAACAAAATTAGAGTTCTGCCACTATTGATTAAGTAAGCTATCTGAGACGAGCCAAGTCCACAAATTGCTACTTGTTGAGCAATATATTCCTCCAACCCAATTTTATTATCTGCCTCGGCAAAATCTTTGAGACATACAAAGAAAGGAACTAAATTAACAAAAATACTATTCCAATCGAGACATTTTACAGCTAAATGCTTGAGAAACGTCGTTTTACCTGCTCCTGGCTTTCCTAGAATAATTAGCTGCTGATGCTCTCGGACAACTTTTAATCCATCAACTCTTGGCTCATTGATATTAGAAAATTGCCATCGATCGTGATTATGGCGATCGCATTCTTCAACTAACTGGGAAAGATTTTTTCTTTTTTGCCCCGTTACTTTCTCTAAAATATTGACTTTGGTATAGATATTATCTACTCCAATTGGATAGGACATATCTAGCACTCGCATTGTGCCACATTGAGTCAGAATAAAAGGCTGTATTTTTTGGCGCACCTGTTGGACTAAGATATCAATATCCAAGTTCTCAGATGCGTTTAGATCGGAACCAATTTTTTCATCATTGACTGTAAATGTGACTTGCTCAACGTCTAAATTTAGTTCTTGGCAAATACGAATAAAAATACTGCGCTCTACTGATTTTCCATTAAAAAATTTGGATACTGGTTGAGAAGAACATTCTGCAAAATCTGCTAACTGTTTTCGCGTCCATCCTTTTTGCTTCAATTTTTTCTCTGCTTCTGCAAAATACTCTGAAGATAATCTTAATGACCGTTGAGACATAATATATTTGGCTTATTTATTTACGCTTCAAAGATGGCAGATGCGAAGCAAAAATGGAGATGAGTTTCTATGTGACTTGTTTATGAGTTATGTGATTTGTGTGACTTCGATACAAAAATTAATCTAACATAATTGATTTGTAGATGTTTTGTATTTTACAAACTCAAATTTATACAAATAACAACTTTTTCTGCATTCTGGAACTGCCTACATACCAAAGCCGATGGTATTCTTTCAGTTTTTTCCGCTCCGATTCATCACCCACATACAATCGTTTGAGTAAATCTTTACTATCGATCGCGCCTTCAGAGAACGTACTACCTTGAGAATTATGTACGGTGAGCGCGTAACAGTTATCTACTTCAGCAAAGGTTTTATCTCTAAACTGGTAGTATCTATGCCAGAAAAACGGTTTTTTCTTAGCAAGATTTAGCTTATCTCCTAAGTCATTTTGAAATCTTTTTTGTTCCGACTCATGCAAAATATATATTTGCTTAATAGATTTATCATCGCTAATTTTGATGCGGTAAGCTTTGTAGTTAAAATACTTGGTTTCTACTGCGTCAAGGACGATAAACTCAGTAGAGGTGGAAATAACGATCGTTTTACCTTCGGGGTTGAAGATAGCTTTTTTGGCAATTAACCTTTCACCAACAACGTATCTGGGGCTATCTTGCCCGTATATCTCTTGACGAATAATTCGGTTATAGTAGTTGACTTGTTTATTGGTATAGCAAAGAATTCTAAAGCAGTTAGGATCGCGGTCGAAGTTAGCTTTTATTTGTTTTAAGGCATAGGTAACTAAGGTTTTTCTATTGACTTTAAACGCACCGCTTACCTTATCTGCGTCAAAACGAGATTTTGGGCGGAATATTTGAGATTTAGATTTAATTGCCGTTCTCGTGGCAGTAACGAAATCGAAAAGCGGACTATCTCCTGTTTGTCTGACTACCTCTTTCATTACTATCTTCTGCTTGACTTTGAAAGTAGATGACAATCCCTCGCCAACGGGATAGAGTTGAGCGGGATCGCCCATGAGAATCAACTTTTGATTGGATAGTATTAAATTGCGATCGAGAAATTGGTCAGTAATTGAATTCCATAGTTCTTTGCCTACCATAGAACATTCATCGAGAAAAACTAGATCGTACAGGTATACCTTGCTTGGAGTAGTTTGTTCCAAACTGCGTTTACCTCGTTTGTCTACTACAGATAAACCCATCAACTGATGAATCGTAAAACAGTCTACAGAAAGACCGTGTTTGATAGCTATACTTCTGACTACTTCTACCGCTTTGTTAGTTGGGGCGGTAATGGCAATTCTTTTACCCAAGCGGACTAACTCTTTGATAACAGCAAAAACAATAGTGGATTTGCCCGTTCCTGCATAACCAGCCAAGAGAAAAAAGTGCTCTGAAGAATGAATAAACTGCCAGAGTTTAGTTAGTGCTTTCTGTTGGCTTTGAGTTAGTTTTAGTTCAAAGGATGAAATTATGTGTTGTAATTTATCCTGTAATTTATCTTCTAGAGTGTTTGGAGCTAAATTATTATCTATGGGTGTAGCAATCGGCTGTGTTTTAGTTAAATTTGCATTGTACATACGCTTTTTTTGTCAATTAAAAATATGTTTCAACTGAAAAGCGTTAGCTAAATGCGACTAGATCGAGCTACCAAAATTATTTCAAAGGCATCTTGTCTAAATTCAACTGACTAACCATCTCCAAACTCTGCAAGCGTTTTTTCATACTTTTACAGCGAAATTGCTCGACTCGATACTCCCATTTAGTTTCTAATTGAGAATCAGATTTAGTGACACGATAGTCTTTCAGGTTACTTAACCTGCCCACAATCCTTTTAATCGTTCTAAGCCATGCCTTAGCTAATTTTTTCGTTCTAAACCCAATATAGGCATTCAGATAAGAGCAGTCACCGCTAACTTCGTAAGATACATTGTCAGACAGACGGACAAAGCTGACCGCAGAGATCGCAAGAGCTTTCATCTCTAAAATAGACAGACACGACTGCTTTGCGTTATCCCACTGAAGAGAAAAACTTTGCTGACGATAATCAATGTCGGTAATTTGACCAAAAAGCGATCGCTCTTCTGCGTGCCAAAGCATTTTTGTAGCGACTTTGAGTCCAAACAAACCTATCTTTCGAGCTTGTTTCTTTAAGTACTGCTCGAATGCTATCGACCATGCCAAGTCTAGATCGCTGGAGACAAAAGGCTGTTGAAGACTCTGTAAATATTGATGCTTGAGTCTCTGCTCGATGGCAGGAGTCAAACCATTCAGCAAAATTGAGTTGAAATTTAATGTCAGCCAAAGTTCTGCTTTGAATTGAAGTTCTTGTAGACTTAAAGGCAATTCTTCAACGGGTATTACAGTTATTTCTGGCAACTCTATTTTGTGCGCGAATATGTTGGCTGGAAAGCGATTTAGCTCGAACTGATAGGTTTTTTCCGTCGTTACATTTTCGATTATCAAAGAGCGGTCGCTAACCTCTTTAACTAAGAACTTTTCTTGAGGCTCAAATTTCACCTGTTCTTCATCAGTCAAAAGAACCGTAGTAGCAGGAGGCATGGTAACAAAAGTTTTCAACGGCAATAGTTGTTCGACAACCTCTATTTTTAGTACTCTTAGTTCGTCTTCCGTGTAGGCGAATGGCTCATTTTTATCCCAGTCAATCGTAACCGAACGGTAACTGCCAGGGTCAATGGCTGTAACTATCCCGTAACTATCTCTCTGCCTGGCGATCGCACCAATGTAAAATCCTGCTACGGTTTTGGTTTGGGTAACAATTGGATAAATAACTTTATCTACTATTTTCATTACTGGCATGAAAGTTGTTGTATACGCCACCGATTAGCGTTAGCATTTCACCAGCAGTAAATTAGTTGAACGCTATTATCAAACAGAGGTATAAATTTTCTCAAGCTTGAGTTTTACTTTTATCAGGTCGTGCCAAGTTGACCACTTTGGGCTATCTTTTTGAAGAGAAGGATTACGCAGTAAATATGCAGGGTGAAATAGAGGCATAACAGGAGTACCTTCCCAATCAAGCCATTTACCCCGAAGAGAAGTAATACTTTCCTTTTTACCTGTTAATCCAGCTACGGCGATCGCTCCCGCACAAATGATTATTTTCGGCTTAACCAGTCTGAGTTCGTCGATTAAATAGGGTTTGCAAGCTTTAATTTCTTCGGCAGATGGTTTGCGATTGTTTGGCGGTCGGCAACGAACTGTGTTGGTAAAGTAGACGTTAGAATCAAGCTTTACAGCTTCGAGCATTTTAATTAAAAACTTGCCCGAATCTCCGACAAACGGCTGTCCTAATTTGTCTTCTTGTTTTCCAGGTGCTTCGCCGATAATCGCGATATCTGGTTGAGTTTCACCCCTTCCTATAACTACCTGATGACGTTTTTGGCTAAGAGAACAGCGATCGCAACTAGAACACGCTTGGTTGAGTTTTTCTAAAGAGGAGTAAAAAGTAAACTTCTGAGTCTCGGCTTCTGATTGTAGTTCAAATAACTGAGTTTGTTTAACCATGTAA
>CAYXWE010000412.1:0-4382 GCA_964468145.1 uncultured Pleurocapsa sp. | reverse complement strand
CGCCTACCAAAAGATGTCTTGGTAGAGATTGAGTGTATTGCAGTTATTTAATTGCCAATAAATCCGACTAAAAAGGGTGCGATCGCATAGCAGAGTCTTCGGCTTATCGCGATCGCACCCTTTTCTGGTACTGAACTAAAGTTAATTAAATAATTTTAAATTTGCTCAGACCAAAGTATAGACCTAAAGCAATTCCTGTATACAAACCGATAATTAATAAAAAAGAAATTACACCACCCATTCAATATCTCCTTAAAAACTGTTAAAAATTTTATACTCATATTTAATATTACCCGATCGCCTGAAACTCTTGGCGATCGAGTTTCATCATTCTGGAGACGTGTTTACGATCGCAGCTTGTATCATCAATTCCGATTACGATCGACTGATACGGCGAATAATAGCTAACAGTCTCACAGAAAATGAACCAAGTTGCTCGATCTTATGTAATTCTGGGAATTTCTCCTAATGCATCTCCATCAATTGCCAAGCAAGCTTACCGTAAATTAGCTAAAAAATGGCATCCCGATCGCTATATTAACGATCCGATTCTCAAGACCAAAGCGGAAGAAAAAATCAAGCAGATCAATCAAGCCTACGCCATCATTAAAGCGGAACGCTCGGAAGTTTGCCCAGAACAGCCCGATATTTCTCCCCACTCCTCGACAAGAGTATCTAAAATGAACGTTGCCAAGGTGCAACATACTCCTGAGTTTTATTACCAGCAAGGGATGGGCTATATCGAAACCAAAGAATATGACTCCGCCTTAAACAGTTTTGCTCGCGCTATTAAGCTCAATCCCGACTATCTAGAAGCCTATCAGTGGAGGGGCTTTATTCTCTCTGAGCTTGGCTTTGATTTACGTGCGGATGCGGAGTTCAAAAAGGCACATCAGGTCAAATTAAAGAACAAGATTGCTGCTTCTGGGGGTAAGGAAGGTACGCCCAGAGATTATGAGGGGAGCTATACAACTCAAGCTACTAAAGCAAATCGCCAAAACTTTTCGATTAATTATTGGCATACGATTATTGGATTTGAAGCACCGATAGAATCTTTAGTAGTAGGCTGCGACGGACAAATTGCTAGCATCAGCGATGAAGCAAAAATAAATCTTTGGCAAGTTAGTACGGGAAGACGGACTGCTATGCTTGAAGGTCATACAGATAAAGTTACCTGTCTGGCTATTAGTCACAGCGGAAGAACTTTGATTAGTGGTAGCAGAGATAAGACGATTAGATTTTGGGATCTTGCAAAACAAAAAGTTATTCGTACTTTTGGCGCATACTTCGACGGACACCAAGGTAAGATTACCGCATTGGCTTTATCCCCAGACAATCAAACTCTAATTAGCTGTGGTGCAGATAACTGCCTCAAGATTTGGGATGTTCATCGCGCTGTAGAAATTCATAACATTTACTTTTCTGCTGCAGTAACTTGTCTTGCAATTAGTCCTGATGGTCGGCTATTTTGTAGCGGTGGTTTGGAGTCTGAATTAAACATTCGCAGTATTAAAAACGGACAAGTAATTCGATCGCTAGATAACAATTCGGGTATCTTATCCATAGCTTTTAGTCCCGATGGCAATCTTTTGGCGACTGGAAGATTCGATCGCACCATTAGACTTTGGGATCTTACGACAGGGAAAGAGATCTATACCCTAGAAGGACATAGCGATCGCGTATCCAAAGTTATTTTTAGTCAAGATGGCAAAACTTTGATTAGCAGCAGTTGGGATAGGACAATCAAACTCTGGAAATTAGTTGCGGGGACAGAAATTACTACTGTATCCGCCCATTCAGACAAAATAACTAGTATGGCGATCTCACCCGACAATTTGGCTCTGGTTAGCGGGGGTGCGGACAATGTAATTAAACTATGGCAATGCAGTTTGTAAAAGTAGCAATTAATAAATAACCAATGAAATATCTCGACCTGCAACGAAGATTAAAATCGTATCGAGTTGCAGGATTAACGAAAATTAAATTAAATTCTTCCCAATATCTTTTGGAGAATGAATATCGACGTTGTTTGAATTTAGGATTATCTCAAACGGAATTAAATAAGTTAGTGGCAATTGAAAAAGGAAGAGATTTAAAGCTTATTTCTCCCTTGGAAATATATAGTTGCCCTCAAAAATATCTCCTAAAAATTATTAAAGCTAAGGCTTACGATTTGGGTCGGGCAGATAATTTACAAGCATTAAAACAAGCCTTCCCTATTTTTAAAGATAGCCAGTACGATTTTAGAACTAAAGCAGCTTGGGCAAAGTGCGTTTACTTTATTGATAATTTGACTAAAAATTCTCAAGAATTTGAAAAATTTAAACAAGATATTACCAAATTTGTTATTGCAATTCAAACCCAAAGATATCATCAGTTAACTGGCGATACTGCTGTAGAAGAAGCTTATGATGACTTGTCTAGCTATATTGGCTGGTGGAAAGGGGCGCAATGGGAACATACCCTGGCGGGACAACCTTCTACCTTAGACTTATTGAAAAGAGCCTGGTTAGAACAATATCTCCCCCAACATAATTTAAGTCAGCTACTTAAATATACTCCTATAGATTAATTATCCACATTCGATTTATTTAAAACCTTATTATTATGACTTTAACTAGACCCGTCCGACCCCAAGATAGTTTAAAAGATATCGTTCAAACTTGGAAAGATCAAATCATTTGTCTTTCTCCTAAAGGAGAAGGCTATAGTGCCTACATAACCGATTCTAATAATAATATTATTAATTATATTCATGCCACCTGCGATGAGTTAAGGCATTCTGCAACTAATTACGATCGTTTATTAATCAAAATCAAAGAAAAACATGAAGGTTATTTAAAAGAGGCTGTCTTAAATACTATCAAATACGAAACCACCCGTCGCGCTTTTAAAAAGCAACACGAATGGATTCAAAATAATTATAAAAGTACTATCGAACAAAAGCAGCTAAATGCAGAGCATCAGGTAATAGAAATAGCCAAACTAAAACAAATAATCAGCGATCAGCAACAAGAAATAGCCCAAATAAAAAGCGAATGCCGAGGACAACTAGTAGCAATTCAAGCAGAAAGTTTGCTCAAGCAAAAAGAACGAGAAATAAAACAGAAGAATTTAGAAATTGCTAAATTAAATCAACAGTTGCAGGCAAGCGATCGCGAAATCGATAATCTTAAATTAGAATTTAATAATAGTCTCAATCAATTAAAATTTAAGTATAAGTGGTTGCTCTCGCAGTTTATTAAAGAACGCAACGAAAAGCAAAGATTAGACCAGAAAAACAAAAGCTTGCAGACTTGCCAAAATCTATTTATAAAAGCCCAAAGAAGAATTCATTTACTACAACGAGAAAATCAATTCTTAAAACAAGAAAATGTAGCTTTACACAGCAAAACAAAAATGTTAAATGTTGAATAGATGTCTTGCATAAATCCGATAGACCTCGATTAACTTTAGGGAAAAGAGAAAAGAAAAAAAGGATCGATTTTGATTTCCAATTTATTTTTGCAAGATATTAAATGTTAAACTTATAGTTGCGGTTTTTGAGTTTGCTTGCTAAAACAGATAAAATTGAATACCTATATTAGCAAACCTAAACCATTTTGGAGTATATATAATGACAAAAGACTAATGACAAAAGACTAATGACAAAAGAAAATTATAACCGATCGTTTTCTAGTTTTAAATAAGATTGCTAATTCGATATTTTATCTATTTATTCCTAAGTATAAAGAATAATGAGTATTGATACCCAACAGTTGAGTCTACAAGAAATTATTCAAAGTTGGAAAGATCGTATTGTTTGTCATCCCCCTCGCGGAGAAGGAGTATCCGCTTATATTATTAATTCTAGTTCTGGCGATCGCGAAAAATACATCGAGGCTAATTGCGATAGTTTGCGTCACAATGCTACCAACTACGATCGCTTACTCATTGAAATTAAAAACCAACATCGAGGCATTTATAAAGAAGCTATTTTAAATACAATTAAATACGAAGCAACTCGTAGAGCCTTTAAAGTTCAGCACGAATGGATACACAATAGCTATCGAGGTTTAATTAATAACGTCAAAACCAATAACTTCGATCGCCAAATGTTAGTTAAGATCGATAGTCTCAACAAAATAGTAGAAAAGCGCGATCGCGAACTTAAAAAGCTTAAATCCCAATGTAAAGGCGGTTTGCAAGAATTACAAATAGCCTATAAAAAGCTGCAGCGTGAATTCGATCGAGAACAAAAACGTCGCCAAAAACTAGGTGTCAGCAATAAAAGCCTCGGTGCATATAAAGGACATTTTCATCGAGCGCAAAAGAAAATTGCTACTCTAAAAACTGAAACTAAAAACTTACAACAGCATGTGAATTTATTAGAGCTTAAGAAT
>CAYXWE010000411.1:0-4385 GCA_964468145.1 uncultured Pleurocapsa sp. | reverse complement strand
GAGGACGAACTATTAACTGTTCATTATTTGGTACGGATGAAGTCATGATTCTTAATTAATCAACCTTTTCTAATTGCCATAAAATTTGATTTCCTTCCCGTCTGACGCGGGAAACGACCCAGTTTCGCCAAGACCAATGATCGCCTCTGCTAGTTACAGCACTGGCATTAATATCCATAAGATCTGCTAATTCCGAACTGCTGATTAGATAACCTTTACTAGCTATTTCTTCGGCAATTCTTAGGGTGTCAATCAAATCCCTTAGTTGAGTAACTCTTTCCTCGCTTGATACCCTGGATTCTTCCATTATGTTGTTTGGTGATTCTGTCATAGCTAGCTAGAATTAAAATATCTTAATGATTTAGTGCTGAAGATGATTGAGTATATAAGTATAATTTCATCTTGCAGATATTAAAGTTTATCCGATAATTTGATTACCGTCATTTTAGCTAATTTGCGTGAGAGCTATCTGCTATTAGGTTAGTATATCTTAAGCGTGCTGGTTGAAAATCTGGCTTAATTTCCAAACACTTTTCATAAGTGGCGATCGCTTCTGCCCAACTTTCTAATTGTTCTAAGGCACAGCCACGGCTATACCAAAATAAATGATTGGCTGGTGTTATTTTGACTGCATTACCCCAGCTATCTGCAGCTTCCGACCATTTTTGCATCTGATATAGAGCATGGGCGCGATCGTTCCAAGCCTGATGGTTTTCTGGGTCGATTGCTAGGGCTTTTTCAAAAGAATCTACTGCTTGTTGATATTGTCCCAAACGCCCCAAGGCACTACCTCGATTGTGCCATGCTTCTGACAAATTAGGATTGATTTGTAAAGCTTTTTCCCAAGATGCGATCGCTTTATTAAATTCTCCAGCACTGACCTGTTTGAGACCTAAATTGAACCAACCCTCAATTAGCTCGACACTGGATTTATCTAGCTCGCTGGCTGTTGATATTTCGCCTCCCTCCTCCGAATTATTAGCGATCGCATCATCGGGTGTGGATGGAGGAGAATCGATATTAAGTTTTTGTGAAATTTCTTGAGCTAAAGCGGGATCTTCTTGAATCAGATTCATTACCCGATCCATATCAATAGCTACAGGATCGGAGTCTGACTCTGGCTCAAAAAGATTTTCTGGTGCTAAGTTGTCTGTTTCTGATGGGGTAATAGAATTATCTAACTCAAATTCAAATTCTTGAGGGCGAGTATCTGTATCTTGAGTATTACTCTCGTCTAATGCTGTTGGTTCGGCAACTGCATTCTCCGCAGATAATGGTACTGTAGACTCATTCGAGTTCGGTAGAAGATTTTCTGGAAAAGCATCGATCCGATCTAAAAAGGGATCGCGCTTTGGGTCTTCGATTGTTACTTCTTCTAGATCTGCAGTATTGTCGGTCACGATATTGGTTTTTTCTGCCGAGCTAATTGGCTGTTCTAAATTAAGATCTTCGGCAGTACCTTCTGAAGGGAGACGATCGCTATAGTCTTCATCTGGCACTTCTGTTGAAGATGGGCTCTCAACGGTTTCTTCTTCTGTGTTTGTTGCCATGCCTAACTCATTAAAATCAGCAGGTAGTCTATCTGATATATCTTCTTCTGTTGCGACAGAAAGAGCATCTGGCGTATCGGTCGTATTAGGAGCTATATCTGGCCCAACATACTCCCAAATTACATCTTCTGTGTTGCCGAAAAGCAACTCCCTTCCAATACGATTAGAAGCAGAACCAATTTCTTTAGTCCCAGGAGTAGATTGGGTAAGTTCTCCCAAGCGAATCATAATCGTCCCTAGTTGTTGCTTGGACTGAACTGGTAAAGTAACTAACTTTACCCGCAAACGCTCCAGCCAAGCCACCCACGCTTTTGGTTTTCCCCGATCTCCCAACCGCTTAAAAAATTTGTCAATTCGGCGATCGTGCCAACCATGGGCAATTCCTTCTAAAAGCTGGTTAAACAAAAATTCATAGTCAGCATCGGATAAAAGAGGAACAGATTCTGAGGACTTATCTACAGATGCAGATGAATCCTTGCTGGCGGTCGACGAGCCAGAGGTTGACTGTTGATTATCTTCTTGAATTTGCCCAATCGTATGACTCATTTACCTTAGATCAAATATACTTATTTAATGAATAAAGTTAAATATTGCTCAATTGTACAGGGATAATTTTCTAGCAACTAGGGGAAAAGTTGAAAATCCACACTAACTATGCCTTACGAACCGATTCATCATAAATATCGACCCCAAACTTTTAAAGATTTAGTCGGTCAAGAAACGATCGCATTAACCCTAACTAATGCTTTAAAACAAGAAAGAATTGCGACCGCATACTTATTGACAGGGCCAAGAGGAACGGGAAAAACATCCAGTGCCAGAATTCTAGCAAAATCTTTAAATTGTCTCACTAGCGACCGCCCTACGCCCGATCCTTGTGGTAAGTGCGAAGCTTGTTTGGCGATCGCCAAAGGTTCGGCCTTGGATGTAATGGAGATTGATGCTGCCAGCAATACGGGGGTAGATAATATCCGTGAAATTATCGAGCGATCGCGTTTTGCTCCCGTACAATGTCGCTATAAAGTTTATGCGATCGACGAATGTCATATGCTCAGTACGGCTGCATTTAATGCCTTACTCAAGACTCTAGAAGAACCACCGCCACAGGTTGTATTTATTCTGGCGACTACCGATCCGCAACGAGTCCTCTCGACAATTATTTCTCGCTGTCAGCGGTTTGACTATCGACGTATTCCCTTACCAGCAATGGTCAATCATTTGAAGTATATTGCTCGGTCGGAAAATATTGCGATCGCCGATGATGCTCTGACTTTAATTGCACAGATTGCTAATGGTGGGTTGCGGGATGCTGAAAGTCTTTTGGATCAGCTGAGTTTGTTACCAGACAGGATTTCGGTAGAGAAAGTTTGGGATTTGGTTGGGGCAGTACCAGAACAAGACTTATTAAAGCTGCTACACGCTATTAATAGTAATGACTCTATAGTAGTTTTGCAGCAGTGTCGCAGTCTTTTGGATCGAGGTAGAGAACCAATTGTTGTCTTACAAAATTTGGCGAGTTTTTATCTCAACTTATTAATTGCCAAAACTGCACCCCAACATCCTGAAATGGTTGCAGTTACCGAAACTTGCTGGCAGCAATTATGCAACGAAGGAGCGAATTGGGATACTAGTCTTATTTTACGGGGTCAACAACATCTTAAAGAAGCAGAAATTCAGCTTAAAAGAACTACCCAGCCTCGCTTATGGCTAGAAGTAACTTTATTGGGTTTGTTGCCCGAAGCCAATCGAGTTGTTAATACGCAAGTTCCTACAGTTGATGTACCCAAAGCTGTTAATAATATTTCTCCTCAAGCCACTACCCCTGCAAAACAACCCCAACCTACTCAGGTTACTACTCCCCAGTCAACAACCGTAACGGAAAAACCTCCAGAGTTACCAGCAACAAAATTACCAGAAGTAAAATCCGCATCTGCCGCATCTGTTCGAGTTCAGTCAGTTAGATTACCCGAACCCGAAGCAATACCCCCTGCACAGCAGCCATCAGCAGCCAGTAATTTTGAGATTGAAGAGATCTGGAACAAGGTTGTTAGTTGTCTGCATCCTCCAACAACTCAAGCGTTATTAAAACAACAGTGTCATTTAGTTGATTTCGATGGTTCGAGTGCCATTGTGGATATCAGTTCGGGAAGACTACAAACACTTCATCAGGGCAAAATTCCCAATATTGAAAAAGCCTTTGCTGGAGTTATCGGGCAAAAAGTAAAAGTACAGTTAGAAGTTGCTAGCAGTAAAAATTCAGCTGGTAAGTCGGCAAAAAAAAACTCTAAAGCCCTAAGTAATCCAAACAACGCTGTACCGACAATAAATCCGCCCCCAGCACCGACAATTGCTACCCCTATTGAAACAAAAAAAATCAATTTTACCGAACCCAAACCCGAACCAAAAACAATTGCCCCCCCGCCAATTTCTAATTCCGTAGCAGCACCACCACCTAACTTAGATAAAAATTCTTCTGCTACCGAATTATCTTCTGGGGTAATTCAACCAGCAGATAATTCTTTTGTCGATCCGATAAATACCGTCGATCTTGACTCAGATTATGCAGATACAGATTATGAAGATGACGAATTACGAAAAGCGATGCAGCGCGGTCTTGGGCGGGGCGTTCAAGCACCTGAAATAAATTCAGGTGACAGCCCCTTGGCTTTCCCCCATGAGCGACTGCTTCAAGAAGCGATCGCTAATCTAACCCATAGTTTTGAAGGTGAATTAGTCGAGATGGAGCGTACTCTAGACGAAGATGGCGATCTAGTAGAGTCAGAGGAGATAGTATCAACGAAGAAGCGCGATAATGGTAGACCCAATATAGAAGAC
>CAYXWE010000410.1:0-4386 GCA_964468145.1 uncultured Pleurocapsa sp. | reverse complement strand
GAAAACCCCACCTTCAACCGCAGCGTAGCGGAGGTAAGGTGTGGGTAGTTTATTATACCAATCTGGCTTTCAATTTATAATTAAATAATTTGGGAAGTATCTTATGTCTTTATCTCCAACACAAACATCTGACTCATCCACTTCCATCAATTCTATTGACTTTGACGAACCAAATTTAGCTGCGGGAGATAAAATTGGCGATCGCTATGATGGTGTAGAATTTTCTAGTTCTTCTGAGTTTGGTTTGATGCTGTTTGATACTAACAATGTCACGGGAGAGGATTTCGATCTTGCTACTAGGGATTTGGGAAATGTTCTGATTATATCGGAAGATGGAGATACTAACAATCCTGACGATCTTGCTGCAGGAGGTACTATTAGCCTAAATTTCGATGACTTGGTAGCAATCAATAATCTTGGCTTACTAGATATTGATGAGGCTGGCAGTTCGATTATATTTTACGATGAAAACTCGAACCCCATCGAAACCATAGAAATAGAGAATTTAGGGGACAACAGTTTTCAACAGCTCGAATTTGACATTACTAATGTAGCTAGTCTCGATATTAATTTGGCTGGTAGTGGTGCAGTAACGGGAATTGATTTTCAACCCGTAGAAAATGATACCTACAGCAATATTTATGTTTTTGGCGATAGTTTGGTAGACACGGGCAATATATTTAACCTCACAACTTTTGCCCAAGAATCTTCCGCTTTATTAGGATTAGAGATTCCTGTCTTACCTCCTAGTCCTCCCTATTTTGCAGGGCGTTTCTCTAATGGCCCAATTTGGATTGATAATTTAGCAAATGAATTGGATATCGACTTAGCCAACTCCACTGAAATATCCGTTGCTAGTCCTGATTCGGATATTCCCACTCCCGTCACCCTAATCGATGGCAATCCCGTTGTTAGTCCTTTCTTAAATGGCAATACAAGCGATCGCAGCGTTAACTTTGGCTATGGTTTGGCAACTACTGGTGCTAGTGGCAGGGGAGAAGTAGGCAGCTTAATCCCAGGTATAGAAACACAGGTGGAATTTTTTATTGCAGATCGCCTACAGACAAACGAACCAGCAGATGATGATGCTCTTTATGTTTTGTGGGGAGGAAGTAATGATTATTTTGCTGCCGATGCAGATCCCGAACTAGTAGTTGATAACATCGAAACAAATATCGAGTCCCTATATGATTCTGGCGCGAGAGATTTTTTGGTAGTTAATCTACCCGACTTGGGCGCGCTTCCCGAAGCACAAAATCCTCTTCTGCCAGTCTCTTCAGAAGAATTAACCGAATTGTCCGACTTTCATAACACTCTTTTGGATTCTACAATTGAGGAATTGGAAGACACTTTGACTGGGGCGAATATTACCCTCCTCGATGCTAATTCTCTATTTGATGATGTTTTATCCAACCCTGAAGAATTTGGTTTGACTAACGTCACCGAATCTTTTTTAGATCCCGCTACATTTACTCCTACTCCGGGTGCTAATCCCGATGAATATCTCTTTTTCGATACTCTTCATCCCACCGCAGCAGGTCACGATCTTCTCAGCGACTATGCTTTGTTAACTCTAGGTATTGAAGTCGATGTGTGAAAATGAATCATAATATTCGTACCAAACAAGATTTAATTAATTATCTAAATTTTGGCAATAGGGTTAAATATCTTTTTTTCTGGGGACATCAACAGCAATCGGATAACGCAGTGACTAAAAGTTGTTTCAGTCAGTGGTACGAATCTCCATTTGAGCTAGATGGCATCAAATACCCAACGGCAGAACACTATATGATGGCGGAAAAAGCGCGACTGTTTAAAGATAAGTCAGCATTAGCCAAGATCGTTGCTGCTACCCATCCAGGAGAAGCGAAAAAACTCGGTCGCCAAGTAACGGGATTTAAACAGGAGATTTGGTTAGAACATCGTTTGGCGATCGTAGTGCGGGGTAACCTGGGCAAGTTTTCTCAAAACCCAGCTTTGCAAGAATTTCTCTTAAACACAAAAGAGCGCATTTTAGTAGAAGCTAGTCCGCGCGATCGCATTTGGGGCATTGGACTAGGAGAAAATAATCCCGATGCTCTAAATCCTTATCAATGGCGAGGCGAAAATTTACTGGGCTTTGCCCTAATGGAAGTGAGAAATCAACTCAAACTATAGTCGCGTCCTTTTAATTTCTTCATAAATCATGGTGCATTAAAAAGAAATCGCCACAATCGGGAGGAATATTCTTTCCACATTTGCTAATTGCAAACCAATATCCACTTAAAAAGCTTTCTATCGATCGCAATGTATTCGAGCCAGTGAATAATGCTGGATATTTTTGGAATCGATCGATCGTTGCTGAGGAATTTTGCATTAATACAGAATCAAGACGTTGCCTAACACAAAAAGCATATTTTTTCGATGAGTAACAATACACAATCAATAAGAAAAGTGTTGAGTTTTGTTAAACTAAGATATTTTCTGCAAAACTAAAATCGCTGCACTATTTAATATATTTATCTTTGAGAGTTTAGCAACCGAGCGATATTTGGAAAATTGGCAGGATACGCCCAATCTAAGCTCAATTGTTGTTGAGGTAATCAACACTTTATCATGCCCCCTACACCTAAGTAAACTCGTTTATCATTCTCAATAAGTAACTTAATATTTTTTTACTTAACAATTTTTGATATATAGCACTAAGTATCAGCGTTAAAACATTTATTACTGCTGTGTTGTGGCATAACTTGGTACGTCTATAACTGTCGAGCGCATTTTTGAGGGAATGATTTCTTGTAGTAATTGAGGCGATAAAAATCCCTGAGATAAAATCGAGTCGTGAAATTTTTTGACATCAAAATCTTTGCCTTGCGCTCGTTCGACTTGCGATCGCAATTTTTTAAATTGTTGATAGCCATAAAAATATGCGGGTGCTTGACCTGGAAATCGAGAAAGATAGCGTTCGATTTCTTGTTGGGCAAAGAACTGAGAAAATCCAGCGTCTTGAGTTAGAACCTTGAGGGCATCAGCAGTGGTAATTTTGCCTAACTGGAGTTCGGGTTCGAGAAAAGCTCTAGCAGAGCGCAGTAGCTGAAATTGCAGGGACATAAACTTGCCTTCGAGGGGCATATAGGGCTGCATAATTGATTCTGCATAGGTAGCCCAACCTTCAATACCAGTAGCATTGGCTGCAAAATCAGTCCTCGCCTTCGATAAATTGTGATTTTCGATCGTCGCAAATTGTAAATCATGTCCCGGTCGTCCTTCATGAACGGTGAGAGTCCAAGACATTGCAGGATTAGTAAAGTCGTTGTAGAGTTTGGCTTTTTGGGGATTTGGCGGTACGGGAATGACAAAAGTGTTGGATTCAGAATCGTATAGGGGTACAGGAAACTGTTTATATTCTTTAGCTCGTGCCAAACGAATCTTAAACTCTTGCTGTGGCAGGGCGACTATATTTTCTCGCCTAATTATATCTTCTAGCTGTTTGGCACGAGCCTGATAGAGACGGAGAGTATCGTCAGCGGAGAGGGATTGTTGTTTTAAAGCAGTAATTACATTGCGGTAATCAGATTTATTTAATTCTAGTTCGCGGGCAATTTTCGGGGCGATCGCCTGCATCTGTTGCTGTACGCGAATAAAAGCAGTATGAGCTTGCTCGATTAATTCTGTTACGGGTATTTCAATACCTCGCCTGTGTAATTCTTCAAGGTATAGTTCGGGAGGTAAAGTAAGATTATTTTCAAATCGAGTTAAAACCTGGCGACGCAAAAATTTCTCTTGGTTAAACAACTGGCTTTTCAGTCGTTCGTAGGCTGGCTCGTAGTTAGGAACTTGTTGCTGTTTTAAGAAAGTAGAGATCTGATGTACTTTGGCTGCATTTTTATCCAAATCATTTTGCAGTTGTTTGTGATTGGGTAAAGCAATCTCCGATTGTTGTAGCTGTGCTGCAATTAACTTTTCTAGCTTCTGAGTCAGGGGAGTTTTATCCGTTCCCATTCCTGCATATTCTTGGAGCTTATTTAAAATAGCTGCTTGCTGCTGAGAGGGGGATTTTGATTCTTTGAGGATAGATTGAAAACTATCTAAAATAGCTTGGCTAAGATTGAGATAAGGAACGCGATACTTTTCTTCTAGAGCTTGCGATCGCAATTCTTGCTTGCCAAATTTGACTAATATTTCTAGATCCCAACGAAGATCCAGATTTTTGACTCGATCTAATTCTCGTTGGATAGTGGTTAGGGCCTCGTGCAATTGCGATCGACGACAGCCTTTAAAAGCGGGATCTAGTTCCACCAAACTTTCACTCAGAATAGATTTTTTTTGACAATCTTTGAATTCAATCCCTTGCTCCAAAATATTCGCCAATTCATTACTGCGAGCGATCCAATCTGGAGATTGAGC
>CAYXWE010000409.1:1909-4394 GCA_964468145.1 uncultured Pleurocapsa sp. | reverse complement strand
CTTTATCTTGCCAAACTATTTCTCCATCATCGTCTTCTTCTAACTTGGTGGGGAGTATGCCCGTCAGAGCTTGGATGGCAATCATTCCCACTGCATAGATATCGCTCGTAATTCTGGGCTTGCCTCTGGCTTGCTCGGTAGGCATATAACCCCTTGTCCCCACTGCTACAGTGAGGGGCATTAATTGAGTTTGCTGTTTGATAACTTCTTTGACTGTGCCAAAATCTACTAGCACTAGTTTATTATCCGATTTGCGCCGAATTAAATTGTCGGGTTTGACATCTCGATGAATCACCCCTTGAGCGTGGATAAAATCAAGAATACCCAGACAATCTTCAAGCAGTGCAATGACTCGATCTTCCGACCAAATCTGACCTGCAACCAGTTCTTTGCTGAGTGTCTGCCCCTCAATGTATTGCTGCACCAAATAGAATTTTTCTCCTTCCTCGAAATATGCCAAGAGTTGAGGTATTTGGTCGTGAGTCCCCACGGTATTGAGGGTATGAGCCTCTTTTTTAAACATACGTCGGGCTACTTTGATAAAGTTGGGATCGTCAACGCTGGGATAAAGCTGCTTGACTACGCATTTTTTTCTACCTGGTAATTGAATATCTTCGGCTAGATAGGTTTTACCAAATCCACCCTTGGCAATATATTCAATCACTCGATATCGCGAGCCTAAAATAGTTCCCTGCATGACCAACCTAATTTATTAAACTAATATGTGATGTAATCTTATATGTTATATAAATTTGTCGTCATAAATTGTAATTCTTGTTCTATCTAAATAAATTAATTTTAGATAGTGCGATCGCCGAGCCTACCCGACGAGAGGTTCAAATCTTCATTTTTGATTGACCTGGAGGGATAAAACGAATTTCAATTCTGCGTCGAGTTTCATCTGGCTGGCGATCGACGGGTGCTAATTTGCCTGAAGGTAAATATAATTGGGCAGCGGAATAAGCGCGGAATTCTACATTTTTTAGTCCTGTTTTTTGTAATTCTTGTACTACCGCCAAAGCTCTCATTAATCCTAAATCTGCATTTGAACCAGCTAGTAGTTTGCTGACGGGTTGCGATCCTTGGGCGACTGTTTCTAAAGTTTTATCGAGATTGCTATTTTGTTTGATACCCTCGCCATCGGTATGTCCGATTATTTGAATGAAATCTATTTCTCTCGATCTTAAAATGTTTTTTATATCGGGACTAATTTTGGTGGCTATATGGTTTTTTAGTTGTGGATTTAGTTCTGCACTTCCCGATTTGAATTTGAAATTTCCCGAACTTTCATCTATTACAATTGGGGATGCTGATTGGAGGCGTTTGTTTGCCTCTTTTAAATCTTGGTTTAGTTTTTGGGATTGGAATAGTACTAGTAGTAATAATAGGCATAAAATCATAAACGCATTGGACATTAAGTCGGTAAATGATTGATAAATGCTATTTGATTGTATTTGGCTTTGGGTTGTGTATAGGGAACGTCTGGACATTTTTTATTTCGCGCAAAGGCGCAAAGGCGCAAAGGAAGGGAAGCAAAGAGTTTTTTTTTGAAGCTGAAAGTGGTTTTAAAATTTGAATTTATCGGTTAGGTTTTGGATTTGTTGGTTAGCTTTATTGGTTATATCTTGGTGGAGATTATTGATATCTGAATTTATTTGTTTTTCGTGTTTTTCGATTGTTTTGATTAGTTGTTTTATTTCTACAGGAATATTATGGACGCGATCGATTGTTTGTTTTAGTTCTGTAATTAGTTGCGAGATCGCTTGGGTATTGTTTTTGGATTGTTGCTCGAAACTATTGAGCAGGCGATCGCTCATTAGTCCAATTCCATTTAAGTTGGAGTTTAATTGTTTTGTTTGCTGTTGCGAGGTGCTGGCTAAGTTGGATAGGTTGGAGTTGATAGAATTAAAGTTATTTTGATAGTTTTTTAAAATTTTTATTAGTTTTGCTGTTTCTGCTGTCGTATTTTGTAAATACTCTAAGTTATTATTTATTCCCAGGTTGATATTTTGTAGTTCTGTAACATTATTATCTGTTTGTGTTTTAAAGCTGGTGAGTATTTTTTCGCCAAAGTTACCAATACTGATATTTATTTGTTCTTTGTGTTTATTTAGGGTAGTTACAATGCGTTCTAATTCCGATTGAATATTATTGAAACTAGTAATTTCCTGTTGTATGTTGCGATCGCTTTTTTCTAGTAGCTCGTAAGATCTTTGATTGAGTTTATTTACTACCTCGATTAAGTTATTAGTTTTTTCGGTAAAAGTATCGATATTATCGATTTCTCTACCTAAAGTATCGGTCGATTGATGTAAAATCGCAGTCGATTGTTTTCCTTCCTGTTGTGATGCGTTTGCTATATTGGATAGGTTAGAGTTGATAGAATTAAAGTTATTTTGATAGTTTTCTAAAATTTTTATTAGTTTTGCCGTTTCTGCTGTCGTATTTTGTAAATACTCTAAGTTATTATTTATTCCCAGGTTGA
>CAYXWE010000409.1:0-1809 GCA_964468145.1 uncultured Pleurocapsa sp. | reverse complement strand
TTTGTAGTTCTGTAACATTATTATCTGTTTGTGTTTTAAAGCTGGTGAGTATTTTGTCACCAAAGTTACCAATACTGATATTTATTTGTTCTTGATGTAGGCTCAAATTACTTACGATACTTTTTAATTCAGATTGGATATTATTGAAACTAGTAATTTCTTGTTGTATGTTGCGATCGCTTTTTTCTAGTAGCTCGTTCGATTTCTGATTTGAACTATTTACTGCCTCGATTAAACTATTGGTTTTTTCTGCAGAAGTATTAATCTTATCGATCGCCCTACCTAAAGTATCGGTTGACTGATGTAAAATTGCCGTTGAATCGTTAAATTGTTGCGGGATGGTTATTAGTTCTTGAGTAGCAGTAGTTAGTCTATCGGCAAAATTGCTTTGTTTGAATGTTTCTGCTGCTTCGAGAAAACCAAGAGAACTATCTTGTAATTGATTGGAAGCGGTTTGCAACTCGGTATATACTTGTCGGGCTAATTCTGTTGCTTGTTGATGACTTTCACTAATTTTATGGACTTGGTTACCGAGGAAAGCTGTAGACTTTAAAAAAGATTTGTGCGTGCTAGCTAAGTCTGCGGTAATACTTTCTAAATTGTCTGAGAACTTACTGGCTTCTATTTTTTCTGCACCTTGTAAATATAATTGAGAACTCAATTCTATTTTGTTGGCAGAAGTTTCAAACTTGGGTACTATTTCAGTTACAGTTTCCATCTGTTGTTTTAAACTAAAGGCTGAGTTTTGGAAACTATCTGTACTGGCAGCCATCGAACTAGATATATCGTTAAACTTATTAACCATACTATCGACATTGTTCTGAAAACTTTGATTGGCTGCTACCATTTTGTTGGCAGCATTGCCGATGGTAGTTTCTAACACCTGTCCGACTTTAGTATGAAACCTTTCTAAGAATTCTTGTTGTTGTTTTACCATGCGATCTACAGCTTTATCTAAACGAGTATCTCCCTGGACATTAATTTTAAAAATATTATCGAGATAGTCTTCTAGAGAACTAATTAAAAGAGATTTAGCAAAGTTAGTATTGCAGCGCAGGTTAACACTAATGAGGATCGAACTACAGGCGATCGCAGTTAAACTAGTAAAAAATGCCACCCCCATATTTTGTAATGGTGTTTGTAATTGCGAGACTAAATTATCAACATCTGCTGCACTCTGATTTATAGTTTGACTGAGATTATATAAATTAGAACTAATACCGATAAAAGTACCCAATAATCCAAAAGCCAATAGTAAATTAGGTAATGCCTGACAAAAATAATCCCATTGTTCGCAACGTAGAGATATCCCCCAAAAATTTAATCTTTCTTGAGAGTACAAACCATCAATTAAAGCCATAGTATTTACTTGCTCTAATTTTTGACTTGCTTGTTTAAATCTAGCCTCTAAGCTAGCGACGATTTGCGGTTGTTTTCCTCGGCTGTCATAAGTCAATAACCTCGAAACCTTATCCGCAGAATCAATTAAATAACGATATAGAGAGTGACGCAACAAAATAGCAAATATAGTGGGAAATATTACCAAAATCAGCGTCAGCAATATTAAAGAAGGCGGGAAAATATTTAAGATATCCAGCATATATAGCAATCCTATTTGAAACTAGAGAATGATTAGTTATAACTGTCTTTTGTCATTAGTCTTTAGTCATTAGACATACTCCAAAATGATTGAGAGTTGCTATAGTAATCGGGGTTGATTTGCGAGCAACTCTCTCTTCTTTCTTCCTCCGTGCCCTCCGTTCGGTGCGCGTTCCCAAACGGCTTGGCTTCGCCGAGGGGTCGCACCGC
>CAYXWE010000408.1:2714-4395 GCA_964468145.1 uncultured Pleurocapsa sp. | reverse complement strand
GTATTAAACCCTTTTACTATTACCAATCTCCCAGGGTTTTTGCCTTTGCCTCCGAAATCAAAGCTTTGTTTTGTCTGCCAGAAGTAAAGCGGGAACTTAACGAACTAAGAATTGCCTATCAGTTAACGGGTTTTTTTGAAGATGAAGAAATTACCTTCTATCAAAATATTTATCGTTTAAAACCCGCTCATAGTTTGACAATTAGCGATCGCGGTAGGCACTATCGAAGGTACTGGGCTTTAGATCCTCATTATCGGATTAAGCTTGGTTCTCACGAAGAGTATACTGAAGCTTTCAAGGAACTATTTACCGAGTCAGTTCGCTGTCGTCTTCGTAGTGCATTTCCTATCGGTTCTACCCTCAGCGGTGGTTTGGATTCTTCTTCAATTGCTTGTACCGCTCGTAACTTGTTAGCAGGGTCTAACAAACAACTGCACACTTTTTCTGCGATCTTTCCCAATCTGCCCGAATCAGACTTGAAACGGATAGATGAAAGATATTACATGAATCAAGTAAAAGCTGCTGGGGGAATAGAGGCTCATGATGTCAGGGCAGATTTGCTCGATCCTCTATTAGATTGGTTTTGGCAGGGTGAAGAACCTATTTTAGGCACAAATATGTATATCCATCAGGGTATGTACGATTGCGCTCGACAAAATGGTGTGAGAGTTTTTCTTGATGGTGTAGATGGTGATAGCACTATCTCTCACGGCTGGCGTTATCTAACCAATCTCACCTATACAGGTCGTTGGCATAGGTTGTATCGAGAGATAACCGCTACTGCTAGAAATCTTCGTATTTCGCGAAAGCTAATTGGCAAAGAATATTGTCTAAAACCTTTTTTTGTCGAGCCAAAGGCTCGCCTAAAACAGAGATTATTTCCCCATCAAAACTACAACGAGCTAATCTCTCCTACTTTTGCCAAACAGACAAAGGTATATAAACATATTCGAGACTCATCTAGCGAACCCCTATTTCTAACCGCTAGAGAAGAACACCGTATGGGTTTGACTACTGGTTTGTATCCCTTAGCGATGGAAATAGCCGATAAAACTGCTACTCCGAGGGCAATTGAGCCACGGTATCCTTTCTTCGATCGCCGTTTAATGGAGTTTTGCCTAGCAATACCTTTAGAACAAAAGTTTCGTCAGGGATATCCGCGAGCAATCTTGCGTCACGCCATGACAGATGTTTTACCTGTAGAGATTCAGTGGCGAACTAGTAAAGCAAAACTAGGTTCTAACCTAGAGCGCAATTTTCTCGCACACCAGCGTCGCACCATGGAAAATGTTGTGCGAAATAGCAAAATAATCGAACCATATGTTTGTATGTCTAAGCTAACTTCTATATACGAACGCTATGTAGTAGAAAATAAGCCCCAACCAGGAGATGATATTAATCTTCTGAATGCAGTATCGCTTTCTCTTTGGTTGAATCGATTTTGATCTTTGCCAGTTACTTATTTATATTTATTTATTTGTATTACTATCTAAGTTTTTCTCAATATCCAAACTAACCTGAATTTTTATTTAAGCACTCTATCTAAGTGCCTCCAACTAAGTTGGAGTTTGTTCTATCAACAACAGTAAATCAATCATGAAAAAAACTTACAGCACGCCCAAACTGAACGTACACGGTTCTGTCGAACAGTTAACTCAAAAAACTATAGGTAAGAATGACG
>CAYXWE010000408.1:0-2614 GCA_964468145.1 uncultured Pleurocapsa sp. | reverse complement strand
TAACTATCCCTGGTCTAACTCCTCCTGGTGGCGCACCTATCGGTTCGTAGCATCCCATTGGTATCAATGATTCAGAATTTTTGGCAATTTGATGAGCAATTTTTTCTCAAAAGATTGCCTTTTTCTGAACTGAAAACTGTCATCAATGACTTAACTAAAAATCAAGAGAGCAAAATGAAAAAAACTTACAACACACCCAAACTAAACGTACACGGTTCTGTCGAACAGTTAACTCAAAAAACTATAGGTAAGAATGACGGGACTATTTTAACTATCCCTGGTCTAACTCCTCCTGGTGGCGCACCTATCGGTTCGTAGCATCCGTCTGCTCAATTTAACCTTTAGCAATTAGGTAAAAAGCGATCGCCCTAGAAATAATTTCTAGGTGCGATCGCTCTTTGTAAATTTTTTATGACTAACTAAATATAATTTGAGGAATTTAAATTGTTTTCTTATTATGCTTATGGGGTTGGTATCTATTCTGAGATCGAAATTCCCGAATTTGTCTCTACTCCAAGCGAACCAGATGTTACTGTGACCATAGATCGCCAAGCCTCACTTACAGATTATCTTTCAGAAGAAGTTTTAGAGAATGCTTGGGCAATGCATTTGAATCGCGAAAAAGCTCTGGTTTACGTTAAAGACATGGGCGTATTCACGATCGATGATGGCAAGAAGATAGTTTGGACTCCTGCAGCCGAAGCTGACCCACAAGTTGCTCGATTTTACCTTGTGGGTACAGTAATGGCTATTTTGCTCTACCAGAGAAAATTTTTGGTGCTTCATGGCAGCGTAATCGAAATTAATGGCGAGGCGGTTATCTTTTTAGGTAACTCTGGTGACGGTAAATCTTCTACCGCAGCAGCCCTACACGCAGCAGGATATAGGCTAATCAATGATGATGTTGCTCCAGTAACTGTGGGAAATGGTGCTGCTTCTTTGCAGCCAGGGTTTCCTCAAATTAAAATGAGTCCTGAAACAGCGAATGCTTTAGGATACGATTTTGATTCTCTACCGTTAATTCATCCTCAAGAAACAAAGCGCGGTTATCGACCACAGCACGACTTTTCGCGAGTACCTTTAATGATTAAACGTATTTATGTCCTCGATTATGGTACTGAGTTTGCGAGTACGCCGATTATGTCTTCCTTGGCAACAATGGAATTATCCCGACATTCTCGTCCCACTACTCTCTATCAGCGGGGGGATGCGCTACACTTTTTCCAGTGTGCTGACTTAGTTAAAGAGCAAACTATTTATCGACTCCAGCGACCCAAAGATTTAAAGCTATTGCCTAAAATTGCTGACTTTGTCAGTCAAGACTTGCTGAAGAATCAGCCAGCACTAATAAAATAGATCTATGGAGATCGCTCCTGAGTCGTCACAAGTTTTTGATAAATAACGAATAATAAATGACAAAAGCCTATTAAATGAATGTGCCTAAAATTGTTCGCGTCCATAGATCTAATAATTTATTTGACTGCCGATCGATGCTTTAGCCATCTATATATATGTTGCGGAGATACAGATACAAAATAATCATCTTATTAGCTTTTTGTACCACATTTGCTTTAGCTACATTCAATTTTTCTACATTGTCAATTGAGTTTAGTGAGTCTGATATAGTTCAAAAATTGGGTAATCCATTATTAGAAGACGGTCATCGCGGACGTGCTTTGAATGTTTGGGATCTACAAGCATTTGAAGGCAAAATCTATTTAGGAGGAGGAAGTACCGTTACCAATGCAGGACCGATTAATATTTGGGCATACGATCCTAGCGAGCAAAAATTTGTGAAAGAATATACGGTTGAGGAAGAGGCGATCGAACATTATCGGGTGTTTGACAATCGGCTTTATATCCCCGCAGCCGATCCCACTCAAGGCGATCGCAACAAGTTTTATCGGAAAGAAGTTACCGATCGATGGCAAAAGCACGCTTCATCGGTAGTCAAACTAGCTCATGTTCGCGATTTAATTAAAACCAGTGACGAAGATATCTTGATGGTAGGCAACCATCGTCACCCAGAGAAACAACCTAGTAATGGGACTGCTTTGGCTACTGCTACTGAAGATGGTTGGCTATTCCAAAGTGCAGGAATTGATAATGTTCGCTCACAAGGCGTAACTTTAGTAGATTTTAACTGGTTTTTCTCAATTTTTGAATATCAAAAGCGCATTTTTGCCACTAATTCTGTATTGAGAGATGGGGATAATTATTCGGGGGTGGCTGCTGAATACAATCCCCAATCTAAGCAGTTTGTTCTCAACTACGCCCTCAAAAGCGATGAATTTATTCCACAAAACTTCATTCGCCGTAGTAAATATGGCATCAAGATTATTTATCGTCCCTGGAATCCTGTAGAATTTCAAAATTACTTGGTTTATCCAGTTCGTTCTTATTCTGTCATTGCTGACAATTATCATCAGGCTTATATGAATTCCCTGGGTCTTTTTTATAAATCGGGATTGGGTGATAGTCCCCAACAACTAAAACTACCTCGCAAAGCTATGGGGGAAGATGTGCTGATAATTAACAATGAGCTATATGTATTAGCAAATAAAAAAATACGAGACGATCGATTTATCGTATATGTTTATAAAACAGACCATTT
>CAYXWE010000407.1:0-4395 GCA_964468145.1 uncultured Pleurocapsa sp. | reverse complement strand
AAATAATTTAAATTGATAATATTGGCTACTACTTAGATTATAAAATCTATTATTTATTTTTTATTTATTAAGTCTTAAAATGCAAAAAAGTTTTAATGAAAAGCTTTGTTTTGTAGATAAATCCGAAGCAATAGATTTAATTACAAAAGCAAACAAAAACGCCAATATAATTCTTGATTTTGACGAAACATTATTTTTGAAAAACTCTACAGCAGAGTATCTAGATAGTTTACGTCCTCGCTTGCTAGGCTTACTGCTCCTTGAGTTGATTAACTTTTTTCAACCTTGGTCTTGGCTGCCAAAGCCGTTTCAAAACAGCCAAATCAAAGACTGGTTTTTAGTTATAATTCCCACAATACTTCTTCCCTGGACTTGGTTTCTTTGGCAAATAAAAGCCAAGCAATTAGCAGAAAATTATGGCAACCAAGAATTGATGGAGGCTGTAAAACATAGCGATAGCCATCGCATCATTATTACCACTTCAGGTTTCAATTTTATTATTAATCCAATCTTAAAATACTTGCCAATTAGACAAAATATGTTGCTTGGTTGTCGGTTTTGGCAAGGTGCATCAGATCGCAGACAAGGCAAGTTGAAGATGATACGAGAAAAGCTCCCACAATCATCAATTGAATCAGCCATTGTAGTAACGGATTCTTATGACGATCTGCCCTTACTTCAAGTCGTACAACATCCTTGCTTAGTTATTTGGCCACTAGCAAAGTATACTCAACCTTTGAAAAATGTTTATCTCCCGTTTTTTTATCTAGAAAAAGTGAAACGCGTGGGAGAAAACTATACCCTAAGAGTCATTGCTTGGGATGATGTTCCTATTTTACTCTTGGCTTTTTCTTGGCAGGCTCACAATTCTCTATTACATGGCCTTGGCATCATATTTTTGCTCGTATCTTTCTGGTGCGTATACGAGTTGGGATATTATGAAAACGATCGCGTAGCAGAACAATACGAAGAAAAACCAAAGCTGTCTATTACCTATCATGTCTATAAAGAAATGATGAATACTTGGCATCCTTGGTTTTGGTCTTTAATCTTTGGCTTAGTGGGTGTCGGTATCTTAGAGAAAGCTGGAGGAATCAATTTATTATTCACCAGTAAGTTTTTAGAAACTAGCTTTAGTACCCTAAATCCTATATTGCTACCTTCTTTGTCTTGGCTGGGGTTTTTGCTGTTATTGAGGTTGTGTTTCTGGATTTACAATCACCTCAACAAACATACCCGTACTTGGCTGTATCTGTTACTGCAATCTTTTCGATACTATGGATTTTTGGCCGTAACTGCAACCAATCCCGTTGGTACTAGTCTTTTATCGAGTCAAATTCTTTCTCGTAGCGTGCTTTATGTAGTGTATCGCTACTCTGGAGGCAATGCAGATAATTGGCCCAAACAAGTACCAGAAAAACTATTGCGCCTGTTAATGTTTATATTCTTACTAAGCGCGATCGCTTTTGGCAGTCAAAGTTTCGCGCTTTGGTCAAATTGGCAAGGGTGGGCAATTATTGCTTGGTGTCTGGTTCAAGGACAGGGACAAATTAAAAGAATGCTATCTCAGGTTAGACCAGTGGTTAAAGATGGCTCAAACCACGTCAAGCCTGCTACTTAAAGCTACTAATAGATCTATGGGCATCAGTCCTGAGTAGTCATAAATCTTTGACAAATGATAAAAAACTATTAAATGAACGATCCCGCCAGATCCTGCATTCCTCCTATGTCTATTAAGTAGAAAAAACGCCAACGCCAGACACTTTATAAAACGTCTATCGAACAGATGACAATATTAAAAGTTAGGCTACCATAACTAATCAAACATTGTCAGACTGATATTTTGGTGATAAATATGAGCCAGAAGTTACAGCATAAGCTAACTAAAGCACAACAGGGTAAGTTACATCAGCTACAGCTAGAAGTAGAAGCTTTGTGGTCGCAAATACAAAATAAAAGCACTTTGCAATTTAATTGTCATATACAAGTAACGGGACAAAGAGCGATCGATAATTACTCATAACTAGTCAAAATCATTCATGCCCATAGGTCTACTGTATCTTTATTACGAACATTTATAAACTTTACTGGACATCAAAAAAAGATCGGCTATAACTGGAAATGCGATTTTTCGCATCCATTTCCTATGACACAAGCAAAATAATGATAGATTCAGGATTAGAACTGCAACACGATTCTCTCTCTTATTATCTGTCTCTCAAATACCCAGTAGATTTATATCCAGAAAAACAAGGTTTTACAGTCATGATTCGAGATTTACCTGGCTGCATGAGCCAAGGTAAAACTATCGATGAGGCAATGATTAATATCGATAAAGCCAAAAATTTATGGTTAGAAACAGTATATTATACTGACAAAAGTTCTATTCCTTTGCCCTCAAAATAAATTTGGGTCTTGCTTTGGTATCGGCGATCGCCTAAAAACGGTAACAAAACTAACACTAATCTGCCTTGCCCCCTAAAAAATAGAAGAGTTAATTAAGGAACAGATCTCAATTAGAAAAATTGCGCTAGCCTTTTTTTAGAAAGACTTAAAGCAATAGTCATTTTGTAGATTGTATTTTAAGCGTTAAACAAAATAAAGAACTCTCTGGGGCAAGTTGAATACTATGGCAAAAAGAACTTTTGGTGTAATTGGTTTAGCGGTGATGGGGGAAAATCTCGCCCTCAACGTAGAAAGTCGCGGTTTTCCGATCGCAGTGTACAATCGCACTGCTGCCAAGACTGAAAAATTTATGGCAACAAGAGCGCAGGGCAAAGATATCAAAGCTGCTTATTCTCTAGAAGAATTTGTGCAGACTCTAGAATGTCCTCGCAATATCTTAGTAATGGTCAAGGCTGGCAAACCCGTCGATGCAGTAATCGAGCAGTTAAAACCTTTATTGGACAAAGGAGATACGATCATCGATGGTGGTAACTCTCTTTACGAAGATACAGAAAGACGTACTAAGGAACTAGAACCTACAGGCATTGGTTTTATTGGTATGGGTGTTAGTGGTGGTGAAGAAGGCGCACTCAATGGTCCTAGCCTGATGCCTGGAGGAACAGAGTCTGGTTATCGAGACTTAGAGCCAATCTTAACTAAGATAGCAGCTCAGGTAGATGATGGCCCTTGCGTTACCTATATTGGCCCTGGTGGTGCTGGTCATTATGTCAAAATGGTACACAACGGCATTGAGTATGGGGATATGCAGCTAATTGCTGAAGCCTATGACTTGATGAAAAATACCCTCAATTTATCTGGCAGCGAGTTAGAAGAAGTATTTAGCAATTGGAATCATACTGATGAGTTGAATTCCTTTTTGATTGAAATAACCGCCGATATCTTTAGTAATACCGATCCTAAAACTAATAAACCCCTAGTAGACTCTATTTTAGATGCTGCAGGACAAAAGGGAACGGGTCGTTGGACTGTAGTCAGTTCTTTGGAATTGGGCGTACCTATCCCTACCATTTATGCAGCAGTAAATGCTCGCGTTATGTCTGCATATAAAGAAGAACGAGTTGCTGCATCTCAAGAAATTACCGCGCCTGTTGGTAATTATGAAGGAGATAAGCAAGAATTTATCAATAAAGTAAGAGATGCTCTATATTGCTCTAAAATGTGTTCTTATGCTCAAGGCATGGCACTATTAAGTAAGGCATCTAGTGAATTCGGCTTTAACCTCGATTTGGCAGAGATCGCCCGAATTTGGAAAGGAGGCTGTATTATTCAAGCGGGCTTCTTGGATAAAATTAAAAAGGCATTTAATGAAAATCCCAGCTTGCCCAATCTTTTGTTAGCACCTGAATTCAAACAGTCAATTGTAGATCGTCAGGCTGCATGGCGCGAAGTTCTGGCTACTGCTAACAAGTTAGGTATTGCCGTTCCTGCATTTAGTTCTTCTTTGGACTACTTTGATAGCTACCGTCGCGCTAGCCTACCGCAGAATCTTACTCAGGCTCAACGAGATTATTTTGGCGCACATACTTACGAGAGAGTAGATCGTCCTCGTGGTGAATTTGCTCATACTGAATGGACAAAGGTTGCAGAGAAATCTTTGCAAACAGGATCTACAGATTAATAAGTTAGATCGATTTAACTATTTGTAGTTACAAGCCCTCCATTCTTGGGGGGATTTTATTTTGACGTTTGAGAATGAAAATTAAAAAACGACCGTGACCTCAAAGATCGCGAATCGCATTTACTTACTATTTAATTGTTCGGTCGGTTATTAAACTATGGGGTGGAGAGGATCGGGCTAGTATTTAACAAACCTCCTTGGTTTTTAAAGACATTAATCGAAAACATAATCGAATAACTAGCCTTTAAATAAGTCCTCTCCTGTCTAATTTCGCAAATTTTATAAGACTTCACAGAGTTGTCTTTTGTAGA
>CAYXWE010000406.1:1303-4399 GCA_964468145.1 uncultured Pleurocapsa sp. | reverse complement strand
CCCTCCGCTATCCTCTTCGGCTAAATACTGAGGAACAATTTCGTTGAAGCGTTTTTGAATTTCATAAATGCGATCGGTTAAGGCTTCGGTATCCGTTCCTGAAAGCTTGAATAAACAACGCCCATCCAAACGAATACAGGCAGAATTGAGGGTATTATCGTGTTCCGCTCGCCACAAACGAGAATATACAGTTAAGTCTTGAATGAAAGGCAATTGTGCGGTTGCGGGAGGAACTAGCCAGAAGAATACCGCGATCGCTATGATGGCTAAATTAATTAATTTTTTGGTACTGACGAACATAACAATTAAGGCGATCGACACCCGATCTTAAATAGAAAAAATTAAAGATCGGAGTAGAATTACTCAGCGAGTTTTTTTTCACTCAGTACATAAGCGATCGATCTAATCAATCAAATCTGCCAGCATGATACCATTGACAGTTGTATCCAGCTACGCACATCGTGATTGAACGCTATACCCTGCCCGAAATGGGCGAAATTTGGACTGATAACTACAAATTAAAAACCTGGCTACAGGTAGAGATTGCAGTTTGTGAAGCTCAAGCAGAATTGGGCCATATTCCCACTGAAGCTGTAGAGGAAATTAAAGCCAAAGCAGACTTCGATCCCCAACGAGTATTAGAAATAGAAGCCGAAGTTCGTCATGATGTCATTGCTTTTCTAACTAACGTCAATGAATATGTCGGCGATGCGGGTAGATATATTCATTTGGGTTTGACTAGTTCTGATGTTTTAGATACTGGTATTGCTTTACAGATGGTTGCCAGTTTAAATCTCATTCTCGAACGTCTAGAAGAATTAATTCAGGCAATTCGCTACCAGGCACAGCAGCATCGCTATACCGTAATGGTGGGCAGATCTCATGGTATCCACGCCGAACCTATTACCTTTGGTTTCAAGCTAGCTGGATGGTTAGCTGAAGTATTACGCAACCGCGATCGCCTAGTACGACTTCGTAAAGAGATTGCAGTGGGCAAAATCTCTGGTGCGGTTGGTACTTATGCCAATATCGATCCGCAAATTGAAGCAATTTCTTGTCAAAAGTTAGGTTTAAAACCTGATTGCGCTTCTACCCAAGTAATTTCTCGCGATCGCCATGCAGATTATGTGCAGCAATTAGCTTTATTAACTGCATCCATCGAACGTTTTGCCGTAGAGATTCGCAACCTGCAACGCACAGATGTTTTAGAAGTAGAGGAATTCTTTTCTAAAAAGCAAAAAGGTTCTTCTGCTATGCCCCACAAACGCAATCCCATTCGTTCAGAAAGATTGACGGGGATGGCAAGAATTGTCCGAGGAAACGCAGTAGCAGCCCTGGAAAACGTCGCATTATGGCACGAACGGGATATTTCTCATAGTTCTGTAGAACGAGTTATTTTGCCCGATAGCTGCATTCTGACTCACTTTATGCTCAAGGAAATTACTGGCTTAGTCAAAAATCTGCTGGTATATCCTGAAAATATGAAGCGCAATATGAACGTCTACGGAGGAGTAATCTTCAGTCAGAGAGTATTACTTACCCTAGTAGAAAAAGGTATGAACCGAGAAGAAGCCTATCGAGTAGTGCAAGGCTGCGCCATGAGTGCCTGGAATAAAACCAATGGCGACTTCCGCAAACTGATTTGTGAAGATGAAACAGTCAAGCAAACTCTATCAGAAGCAGAAATTGATGGTTGTTTCGATCCCGATCGTCATTTGAAAAACTTAGACGAGATTTATCAGCGTCTTGGTATTTAATGTTAGTTTGGTTTAAGCACAAACCCAGACTGCTTTGTTGTTAATATAATATTTTAAATTAACCCCAGAGAGGTTTATCTTTTGTCATTAGTTGTTAGTCATTAGTTGTTAGTCACTAATAACCAATGACTAATAACCGATAACTAAATAACCAATGAAGCAGCTATACAAAAATACCTTGCTCGATAATGTTATTCCCTTTTGGTCAAATAATTCAATCGATTGGGAACATGGAGGCTACTTTACCTGTTTAGATGGCACTGGAAAAGTTTACGATACAGATAAATTTATCTGGTTACAAAACCGTCAGGTATGGACGTACTCCATGCTCTACAATCGTTTAGAAGCAAAACAAGATTGGTTGAAAATTGCCCAACATGGTGCGGATTTTTTGGCTCGACACGGGCGAGATGAAGATGGTAATTGGTATTTTGCTTTAGATAGATCGGGACAGCCTTTGGTACAGCCTTACAATATATTTTCTGATTGTTTTGCTGCGATGGCATTTAGTCAATATGCTAGGGCTTCTGGAGATAAATCGGCACGAGAAATTGCAATCCAAGCCTATAACAATGTACTGCGTCGTCAAGATAATCCCAAGGGTAAATATAATAAAGCATATCCCAAGACGCGATCGCTAAAAAGTCTGGCAGTACCGATGATATTGGCTAATTTATCTTTGGAAATGGATTGGCTACTCCAAAGTGATAAGTTAGAGGCGATCCTAGAACAAACAGTCCAAGAAGTTATGGAAGATTTCTTAGATCGAGATTCAGGGTTGATGTACGAAAATGTCACTCCCGATGGTAAGCATTTGGATTGTTTTGATGGTAGATTAATCAATCCTGGTCATGGTATAGAAGCGATGTGGTTTGTTATGGATATCGCTAACCGTCAAGGAAAAAGGGATTTAATAGATCGCGCTGTGGATGTAGTTTTAAATATTCTTCAATTTGGTTGGGACGAAGAATATGGCGGAATTTACTATTTTATGGACGTTCAAGGACATCCACCCCATCAGTTAGAGTGGAATCAAAAACTATGGTGGGTGCATTTAGAAAGCTTAGTAGCTTTATTGATAGGTTTTAATTTGACCCACAGACAAGAGTGCTGGCAATGGTTGAAAAAAATACACGACTATAGTTGGCAACACTTTAGCGACGATACAAATGGGGAATGGTTTGGTTATCTCAATCGTCGAGGGGAAGTATTGTTAAACCTCAAAGGAGGTAAATGGAAGGGATGTTTTCATGTTCCCCGCGCCTTGTATTTGTGTTGGCAGCAATTAGAAGCGATCGACTTTGAATTAAATTAGACACATATTAGACAATATTTAGAC
>CAYXWE010000406.1:0-1203 GCA_964468145.1 uncultured Pleurocapsa sp. | reverse complement strand
TAAATCATTTTAAATAAATTAATATTATCTGGTTTTTATGTTAAACAAATTAACCTGGAGAAAGTCTGGTTTTTTAGTTTTAGTCACGGCTTTATTGGCATTAGCAGGTATTTACAGTAGCAAAATTACTCAAGCAGATTCTTTAAACGACGAGACACAAGCAAACAACAATTATATAGATAAGGTCAAGCAAAGAGGTTACTTAATTTGTGGTGTTTCAGGAGAAGTACCAGGTTTTAGCTTTGTCAACGCTGAAGGAAAATATGTAGGGATGGACGTGGATCTTTGTCGTGCTGTAGCATCTGCACTATTTGACAATCCTGACCAAGTTCAATTTCGCGATCTCAATGCAGAAGAAAGATTTGATGCCCTTAAATCTGGAGAAATAGACTTATTAAGTCGCAACACAACCAATACTTTGAGTCGCGATGCCAAGGGGAATTTAGAATTTACGCCAACTATTTTTTATGATGCCCAAGGAGTTATGGTTAATCGTGCTAGTGGCATCAAAACTTTAGCCGATCTTGAAGGTAAATCTGTTTGCGTTGTCGAAAATACTACTAGCTACGACAATTTACGAGATTATATGAGTCAAAAGAAGATTACTTATAAACCTGTTGTTAAAAGCGATCGCGATACTTTATTTAACAACTACGAGCATAATGGTTGCCAAGCAATTACAGGGGATAGTTCTTTTTTGATTGCACGAAGAGTACTGATGGCTAATCCTAGCGAACATCAAATACTACCCGAGAAAATTGCCCAAGAACCTTTAGCACCAGCAATCTTATATCGAGATTCTCAGTGGCTTGATGCGGTCAAGTGGGTAACTTTTGCTCTGATTCAGGCTGAAGAGTTAGATATTAAATCTACCAATCTTAGTAGCAAAAAAACTAGTGAAGATTTAGAGGTAAGACAATTCTTGGGAATTGATAGCAATCTGGGTTCAAAAATGGGACTCACTGACGATTTTACGATTAGAATTATTAAGCACGTCGGTAACTATCAAGAAATCTACGATCGCAATATTGGCGAGCCTTTTGGTCTAAAAAGAGGAAAAAACGCCTTGTGGAAAGATGGAGGATTGATGTATTCTCCTCCATTTAATTAATGCCGATCTGTCATAGGTTTGGGAAAAATGACCAATAACAAATAACCAATGACAAATAACCAATGACCAACGCCCAGATATCCTCAAATAAA
>CAYXWE010000405.1:0-4401 GCA_964468145.1 uncultured Pleurocapsa sp. | reverse complement strand
CGCAAAGCTGGTAAGACAGGTAAGTAGAAATTATGAAGCTTTCACGCAAAGAATCCGTAAAACGCCGTCACCGACGGGTACGCAAAAAAGTTAGCGGTACTCCCGAACGCCCTCGTTTGTGTGTTTTTCGCTCCAACAATCACATTTATGCCCAAGTTATTGACGATATTGCACAGCACACTTTAGCAGCAGCATCCGATTTCAATGTGGAAAAATCCACTTCTGGGGCTACTTGTGAAGTATCCGCTGCAGTAGGTAAGCTGATCGCGGAGCGAGCTAAAGAAAAAGGAGTCGGCAAAGTAGTATTCGATCGCGGTGGTAATCTTTATCATGGTCGAGTTAAAGCGCTGGCAGATGCCGCCCGCGAAGCTGGCTTAGACTTTTAAAGCAAAATATAAAAACTTATAACTATGGCTAATAAATCTAACAAGTCGCGCAAAAAAAGTCGCGCTAAAGATAAAGACTCAGCTTGGCAAGAGCGAGTAGTACAAATTCGCCGAGTCAGCAAAGTAGTCAAGGGCGGTAAAAAACTCAGTTTCCGCGCCATTGTAGTGGTTGGTAACGAAAAAGGACAGGTGGGGGTAGGCGTAGGTAAAGCGGCTGATGTCATCGGCGCTGTTCGCAAGGGCGTTGCTGATGCTAAAAAACAGCTAGTAGAAGTCTCTTTAACTAAGGCTAATTCTATCGTCCACGTCACTAATGGTGTTGCTGGTGGTGCAAAAGTGTTTATGCGCCCTGCTGCTCCTGGTACTGGGGTAATTGCTGGTGGTGCAGTACGTACTGTCCTCGAACTGGCTGGGGTCAAAAACATTTTGGCAAAACAGCTAGGGTCTAATAGTCCCTTGAACAATGCTAGGGCTGCGGTCGATGCTTTGGCTGGTCTTCGTACTTTTGCCGAAGTAGCAAGGGAAAGAGATATTTCAATTGAACAACTATACGCCTAATCATTGAGCATTTATCACAATGAAACTAGAAAATCTGAGTCCCAAAGAGGGTTCAAAAAGACGCAAGCGGAGAGTAGGGCGTGGTATTGCAGCAGGGCAAGGAGCTAGCTGTGGTTTTGGTATGCGCGGTCAAAAATCTCGTTCTGGTACAGGAACTAAAGCGGGATTTGAAGGAGGACAAATGCCACTTTATCGTCGAGTTCCTAAGCTCAAGCACTTCCCTTTAGTCAATCAAAAACATTACACCACCATCAATGTTGAATCATTGAGTTCCCTTGCTGCTAATACCGAAGTAACTTTAGCTTCTTTAATGGAAAGCGGTATTGTAACTACCAATGATGGACCTCTTAAAATCTTGGGCAACGGAGATTTATCTGTAGCCTTAAATGTAAAAGCTGCTGCTTTTACTAAAAGTGCAGTGCAGAAAATTGAAGCTGCTGGTGGTAGTTGCGAAGTTATTGCCTAACTAGCAAATAACGGGATTGGTATATCATAAGTAACGAAGGTATAAGATTAAGTTTATATAAGATTTCTTCGCATACAGCTTATTTAATACCAAGTATATAAAGAGGTAAACCTGCATGGTTAGAGAAAAAACTCCATCAGCACAGGAGACTTTTTTACAAATGGCCCAAGCAGCAGGTCTTCGTGGCAGACTGCTTGTGACCATTGGTCTTCTAGTGTTAGTCAGACTGGGTGTATTTATACCCGTTCCAGGGATCGATCGCGAGATCTTTGGTAATTTTATTAGCAACTCAGGTAACGCCTCCATTGTGGGATTTTTAGATATCTTCACTGGTGGTGGTATTTCTGCCTTGGGTATTTTCGCTTTGGGTATTTTGCCCTTTATTAATGCTTCGATCATTATGCAGTTATTGGCAACTGCAATCCCGTCTTTAGAGGATTTACAAAAAAATGAGGGAGAAGCAGGAAGACGCAAAATTTCTCAGATTACTCGCTATGTAGCTTTAGGCGGGGCAATTATTCAAAGTTTTGGTATTACTCTAGGACTTCTGGTTAACAACGGCATTATTGAAAGAAGCATTTTGCCCATCGGTGAAACCGTCCTGGCTTTAACCGCTGGCTCGATGTTTGTCATGTGGATTTCCGAGCTAATTACTGATAAAGGTATTGGTAATGGCGCTTCACTATTGATTTTTGTCAATATTGTGGCAGTACTACCCAGAACATTAGGAAATACAATCGAATACGCTCAAAGTGGTGGTCGAGAAGCGATCGCGCAAGTAATAATTTTGCTTTTAGTCTTTTTGACTATGATTGTTGGTATTGTCTTTATTCAAGAAGGCACTCGTCGTATTCCTATTATCTCCGCACGCCGTCAGGTAGGTAGAAGGGTATATCGCGAAAGAAGTAATTACCTACCCTTGCGGTTAAACCAAGGTGGGGTGATGCCAATTATTTTTGCTTCTTCTGTCTTGTTCTTACCCGCACAGTTAATAGGGTTTTTACCTGGTGATGGAGCAGTTAAAAATATATTTAATCAGATTGCAACTGCAATTCAACCAGGAAACTGGGCTTATGTTGTGGTTTATTTGATTTTAATCTTATTCTTTAGCTACTTCTATGCTTCTTTAATCGTTAATCCTGTTGATATGTCCCAAAACTTAAAAAAGATGGGCGCATCTATTCCAGGTATTAGACCAGGAAAAGCTACCAGCTCCTATTTGGAAAAAGTTCTCAATCGCTTGACTCTTTTGGGAGCTATATTTTTGGGTTTGGTAGCTACTGTACCTACATTAGTAGAAAGTGCTATCCCCGCGGGTACTACGGTATTTAGCGGTTTTGGTGCAACATCTTTGCTCATTTTGGTTGGTGTGGCAATTGATACGGCAAAACAAATCCAAACCTATGTAATTTCTCAACGTTACGAAGGAATGGTCAAACAGTAAAGCTGTTTTATATGAAAGCGAATCTTAAATTGATTTAGATTCGTGGTATTAACTTTGAAATTTAGACAATAGCTTTAAGTTTTTAGCTCTAAGCATCGGGATTGTAAAGTTTTATTGCTGCGATCTCGATTTGCTTATAGCTTGTGAACTGTGGCTCATAGCTAATCCTATAGCAGTTTAAACAATTTAACATGGCGAAGCGACTAATATTTCTAGGCCCTCCTGGTGCAGGAAAAGGAACTCAAGCACAAGTGCTATCTGAAAATCACCAGATTCCTCATGTTTCTACTGGAGACATATTAAGGGCTGCGGTAGCACAAGGAACGCCTCTAGGCAAACAGGCAAAAGATTATATGAATCGGGGAGAATTAGTTCCCGATACCTTGATTTTAAATTTGATTCAAGACCGTTTATCTTACGAAGATACTGCTAATGGTTGGATATTAGATGGTTTTCCTAGGAATGTCAACCAAGCTGCCTTCTTAGAAGAATTATTGAATAAGCTAAATCAAAATGCGGATTGCGTACTTAATTTAGAAGTACCAGATGAAGTATTGGTTGAAAGATTGTTAGCCAGACAAAGAAAAGATGATAACGAATCAACTATTCGCCGTCGTCTAGAAATCTATCATCAGGATACAGTACCTGTAATTAATTTTTATCAAGAAAAACAAACTCTTAAAACTGTCAATGGTCATCAGACCATGGAGGAAGTAACCAAGTCATTGAGTGAAGCTATTAGTGAATCTTAGACCTCACCTTGAAAAAGCATCACAATAAACTGATTTGTTCGAGTAAGTAAAACAGGGAATAATCCCCAATTTTAAAAACTATTAAAAACTTGCTCAAGATAACCGATAAATAAAAAAGACGATTGTCAATTGTTTATCAAAAATTAGCGGAGAACAAACCATTGGCCAAACAAGATTTAATTGAAATGGAAGGGACTGTTACAGAATCTCTTCCTAATGCGATGTTTCGCGTCGACCTCGATAATGGCTTTAATGTACTAGCACATATTTCGGGAAAAATTAGACGTAACTACATCAAAATATTACCTGGAGATCGAGTCAAAGTAGAACTAACCCCTTATGACTTAACTAAAGGAAGAATAACTTATCGCCTCAAAAACAAGTAAATATCTTACTTTCAAGGCGATAAGTTGGTATTTGACGTAGAAACTCGATTATAGATATAATAATAGGCTTGCAATATGGCCAGGAATAGGCATGAAAGTTAGACCATCAGTAAAAAAAATGTGCGAAAAGTGCCGTGTCATCAAAAGACGCGGACGAGTAATGGTAATTTGTAGCAGTAATCCTAAGCATAAACAACGCCAAGGATAATTGTCTAGTAATCAAGTTACCAAACAAATTAGTAGGTAGCTCCTCATGGAGCAAAAACAGAAAAAAAACAGTAAATAGGGAGTAAAAACGTGGCACGGATTTCTGGCGTAGACCTTCCTCGTGATAAACGTGTAGAAATTGCACTCACTTACATTTTTGGTGTAGGTTTATCGCGGGCGCAAAAAGCGATCGCCGAAACTG
>CAYXWE010000404.1:2571-4405 GCA_964468145.1 uncultured Pleurocapsa sp. | reverse complement strand
AGCCACTTCTAAGGCGATCGCAGGATTATTATAGTTTTCCGATGCGGTAGCGGGTTGTTTGTTGCGATCGAGGCGAAAGTCGGGATAGAAGCCCGTAATAGCTATTTTAAGATTTCCTAGCTTTACTGTTTTGGATTTATTAGCCCGAACGTCAATGGTACGTTTTTTAACTGGAGTGGAAATTGTTAATTCCCCCCAAGGATGGCGATCGCCCCGACTCTGTTTTAATAAATTCTGGAGTTGTAGATCGTTTTGTGCCTTAACTAATTCTAATTCGGCAGGACCCAATCCTATCTGACTGTAAGCCAGGGGAGAAAGTGCTAAAGTACGTTCAATAGTTTGTCCCATGCGATCGCTTGCCAAGCTCAACCTAACCCCTGGGTTGGGGATTTCTCCTCCTCCGCTAAAGCTAATTTCGCTCGTTGCATTGTCTGTATAGGAAATTAGCTCCAATCCTCCTACATACCTGGGGCTTACCGAACCATCCTGCTTAATGAAGACGCTGCCCTGTTCTACTTCTCCCTGGGGGTTGACTACTTCTAATAAGTCCCCCTGCATTCTCAGGCGATCGTTAGCATCACTATCTGTTCTGACTAACAGCATCCCCTCCATTCCCAAATGAATTACTGCAGCCGAACCAGCAATAATTACAATTAAACCAAAATGTGTTAGGGCAAAACCTACTTTTCTCGCCCCGCGCCAAGGATAGCGAGACAGAGCAGATATACCCAGGTTAACTGCCAGCATAAACATCAATGCACCAAACCAAGGGCTTTTGTATACTTCTTGCTGTACTGTAGTCGAACCTACTTGAGATTCATAGAAAGTCGCCCAGATTAAAATACCGATAATGGCACTGAGTAAAGGTACTGCTAATTTTATCGAGCCAGCAAAACGAATAAGGCGATCGAGCATGGGTTAAATTAATATTTAATTAATAATTTATATTTCAATAAATTGAAGGCTATTTTTTTATTTGCGATTGACAAAGTAATGCTTTGCTTAGAATTAAAAAGTTACGATGGGTTTCTTTTTATCTCTTCTAAATTAATTTTACTTCTTGGTAATTTTACAATTATCGCAGTTTTTAATTAATGATATCTACGAAACTGCTTTTAATAACAGTAACTATTGCTACAAAAAAACAAATAAAGTAATTTACAATACAAAATTTAACTCTATTTTAATTATTGTAAAAATCAATTCGATCTTGTCAAAGTAATGTACATGCCTCATAGGCAATCCGTCCCAACAGCGAAAATTACTTGGCTAGGAGAATTGATGCATATATAGCATAAGTTTTATTCGATTATTAAATTAGTAAAAATTTATCGTATATTTAGTAACAAAATAGGACTCGAGGCTATTCTATAAATCTATAGTCAGGTATAAATTACTATCTGCCAATTATATTTTCAGTGGTACTTTTAAGACATAAGATTACATTTAAATGCTATTGATTCAATCAAAAGAAATATGCGATTTAAAAAAGTGTTATTCTAAACGCGAAATAATATTAATTCATGGAAACACTTATCTATTGAAAAGAAAAGGAGAATATAGCAAAAGATGTCTTTACAAGTAGAAGCATTAGAAAAAAGCTTTGATGTCATCAAACCTCAAGCGAATGAATTTGTAGCTAGTTTCTACGAAAATTTATTTACAGCTAACCCCGAAGCCAAACCATTGTTTGACACTACGGATATGGAAGCTCAGAAGAAAAAACTCCTCGGTTCTTTAGTTCTGGTAGTAGAAAATCTCCGTAAACCCGATGTATTAGATAAAGCTTTGCGGGGTTTGGGGGCGCGTCACGTTAAGTATGGAGCATTGCCCG
>CAYXWE010000404.1:1232-2471 GCA_964468145.1 uncultured Pleurocapsa sp. | reverse complement strand
GATAAAGCTTTGCGGGGTTTGGGGGCGCGTCACGTTAAGTATGGAGCATTGCCCGAACACTATCCCCTAGTTGGCAGTGCTTTGTTAACTACTTTCAGACAATATTTGGGAGAGAAGTGGACGCCAGAAGTCAAAGAGGCTTGGACTGGTGCTTATGGAGCAATTAGCGAAATCATGCTCGATGGTGCAGACTATTCTCAAGCGGATATTGCTCTAAAACCAGAACCTAGCAATACCAAAATTGCCACTCCCCAAACTCCACCTTTAACTGGCACTACTGCTACTGCTACTGCTACTGCTACTGTCGAGCCAGAAGCAGAAACACTTGTTCACGACTCTGGTAAAGCGACTATGGCAGCCTTTGCTGGTGGAGGAATTATGGGTATTATTGCCACTATCTTGGCATTGCTATTTTAGGTACGAGAAATGGCAAGAAACGTATCCCGTGGTTTTCGACCATTAGCTTTATTAGGTTCAAAATTTGCCATCATTGGTTCGATGGCGATCTTAGTACTGTGGCTTGGCTCTGCTTTTGCTCTTGATAGTCAGAGTGTCTTTTTACCAGGAGAGACTTCCGACGGTCATGTTTTGTTTGAGACTTCCTGTAAATCTTGTCATGAAGGCTTTAAACCAGTAAGTAATGATACTTGCAATCGCTGTCACGAGGCAGAAATGGCAAAAGACATCCACGGAGCTAAAAAATTTCGCGATCCTCGTTGGGCTGAGTTACGAGAAAACATCGACGTGCTTACCTGTACTGCCTGTCACCGAGAACACGAATTTATGTTTAGTCGCGGGGTAAATTTGCAGCCTGAGTTGTGTATGGCTTGTCATCAGGGAGTAATTGAAGGGGAGTTAGCCAGCCATGATGGTTTTGAGCCTGATGGCTGTTGGACTGCTGGGTGTCATAATTTTCACGATCATCGTTCGATCTCCACTGGATTTTTGCGCCAAAATCTCGACCAACCTTGGATGTTACCCAAACCTGCACTACCAAATAGAGTTGTCAAAGCAGAGTTGAATACTGCTCCCAAACCAGATTTGAGCCAAGAGTTTTTGGGAGGGAAGATATGAAAGGGATGAATAATAAGGAAAGGATGAGGAACAGTTTAACTATTATTTCTTTGTGTCTTATATTTTTCTCTTCTTATATGTTTCCTTTAGTAGCCTTAGCGGATGAAATCAGCAAGGCTCAATTACAAAAAATCGAGCAGCAATGGCAAACTAGCGCTCACGCCC
>CAYXWE010000404.1:0-1132 GCA_964468145.1 uncultured Pleurocapsa sp. | reverse complement strand
AGCAAGGCTCAATTACAAAAAATCGAGCAGCAATGGCAAACTAGCGCTCACGCCCTGGCAGATGTCAATTGTTCTAGCTGTCACCAAAATGAAGAGAGTAAAAAATTTGTGGCAAAACCAACCTACGAGAGTTGTCAAAGCTGTCACGAAAATAGTGTAGATACATTTTTGTTGGGCAAACACGGTATTCGCACCCTAGAAGGATTATCTCCCTTGACTCCTGCTATGGCTCATTTACCGATGCAAGATAGTTCCCTCGACAAGCAGATGAACTGTAATACTTGCCACAATGTCCATACAGTCAATACTTACCAAGCCTCTGTAGATTCGTGCTTGACTTGTCATGCTGACAATCACTCTTTGAACTACAAAAACTCGCCCCACGCCAATATATTTCGTGAAATTGGTACTTTACCTCGTCCTAATAAAGATTCTGTTACCTGTGCTACCTGCCATTTGCCCAGAGAAGTCTCTGGAGATAGTGTGCTAGTGAATCACAACAATACCTATACACTCAAGCCACGCGATCGCATGGTAAAGGAGGTTTGCATGAACTGTCATGGTGTAGAACACGCCTACAACAGTATCTTCGATGACGAACTTGTCGAAGCTAACTTTGCTCGCCCGCCCAATCAGAAATTGCCAACTTTTCAACTAGTTCGCGATCTCGAAAAGAAAAGGTCGAGCAAAGGGAATTAATTCATCCCACAATACTCAACCACAAATATCCAAAACTATCCTAACGAATGAACAACATAATTGAGAGAATAAAAACCAAAACCATTGCTTTAATTGTCCTAGCAATAACAGTTTGCTTTGGCGCGATCGCCTGTAGCGGTGGTGGCTCAACCCAAGCAGCAGCAGGTATTTCTCCCGAACTAGCCGTAGACTACGTTCATACTGTATTGCTTGCAGATAGAACCGCCTATACTAAGCACGTCATTAGTAGGTTAACCAAATTAGAAGGAAAAGATAAGCCAGATGGCGTAGTGTCTGCTGAAGCTACAGAAGGCTGGGAAGAAACAGGAGGCGTACCCCTACCTGCACAAATGTTTCGCTTGGGTTCAGAAGTTGCAGCCGAAACCGCTGACGAGAAAGGCATTGGTTTTACCTATAACCTAATTTCTACCTG
>CAYXWE010000403.1:0-4407 GCA_964468145.1 uncultured Pleurocapsa sp. | reverse complement strand
TTGGGGATGTTTCGCCCATTTAGCTTGTATTCCCCTATCTTTTCTATACCGTTAACGTCGCTTCGCTCAGTCAAGGCAGAAGAATGATGGCGCAAAGGTGCGCGAGATGTTTGTATACTTACTTCTGAGGGCGTAGTTTCGAGGTCTCCTCGAAACGTTGACCGCCGGAACTTTTCCATGATTGTCTAAGTCCCCTTCTTCTTTAACCTTTTAGCCTTATCATCCCGACGCTGAATTAGTTTGCTCCGTTATCTCTACGCAAATAATTACAGACGCGGGACTTCCCAGGCTAAAAGGTTAAGCGTGAGCTAAAAGTTGGTCTGCTTGTTTGGCTGTCTCAAAGAAATAGCGCACGTTATCTTCAGGAGTACCTACTAATACGCCGTGTCCTAAATTCAGGATGTGTCCTTGGTTGCCAGCTTTACGAATAGTATCGAGGATGCGATCGCGAATCATATCGTGAGAACCAAATAAAATACCAGGATCGAGATTTCCCTGTACCTTCATTTCTTTACCCAGTCTTTGTCTGGCTTCTGCCATATCTACAGTCCAGTCTACGCTGATCGTATCTGCACCAGATTTAGCCATGCGCTCCAATAAACCAGCACTACCGCTGACCAAAAGAATTAAAGGTGTGTCGGGGTGAGTTTCTTTGACCTTGCGGAATACCTGTTGCTGGTAGGGTAAAGCAAAAGTTTCGTAATCTTGGGGACATAGTTGACCAGCCCAAGAATCAAACATTTGTACTGCTTGCGCCCCACAGTCGATTTGATAGCAGACATAAGTTGCGATCGCATCTGCTAGTTTACTCAGTAATTGATGCAAAATAGTCGGATCGGAAAATGCCATTCCTTTAATGTTGGAATAGGTTTTTGAACCTTTCCCTTCTACTGCATAAGCAGCTAGAGTCCAGGGCGCACCAACAAAACCCAATACGGTAGATTTGTTGCCTACTTCCGATCGCAAGCTCTGTAAAATTGGTTTAATAAAGGGTAGAGACTCGTCTGGCTGTAGGGGATGCAAATCGTCTACTTGTTTTTGGCTACGAATTGGTGCAGCAATAATTGGGCCTTTGCCTTCGGCAATATCCATTTCAATGCCCAAGCCAGGAAGGGGAGTAACAATATCAGAAAACATAATTACACCATCAGGTTGAAACGCTTTCCAAGGCTGCAAAGAAATTTCAATAGCTACTTCAGGAATTTCCGAACGTTCGCGGAAACTGGGATACTTTTCTCTAATGTCGCGATATGCTTTCATATATCTACCAGCCTGGCGCATCATCCAAACAGGAGGACGCTCTAGTACTTCGCCACGGGCCGCCCTTAACAATAATGGCGTTTCGTTGATATCGCTCATTTTATTAATTTTCCTTTTAATATTTTTTTTAGTGCAACTGTTAGCTTACCATTGCCCAAGGGTTCGATCGCCCCAGGCAATTGTATAATTATGTGAAGCACCTGCTGGTATTAAAAGGTTTATCTAACTAGCGTAGCTCAAGCAAACGGGGCTAGATATTAAAGAACAAATTGCTTTCTCTAAGTCCGATGTTGAGTAAGGTTCGATTAGACAAGCATCACAATCTAAATTGAATAAATAAATACAGTCTCCTATAGCCAAAATCGGAATATTCCGCGTTAGCCAGTCCAATCTCAAGGCGGTAACTAAATCCATTTCCCTTAATTTCGACCATTCAAGGTTTAAAATAATCAAATCTGGTTGATTTTGCTGTATCCATGCCAAAGTATGGGAATTTTGGTCAATGGAAACGTAAACTTGTTTGAAGGAATTTGCAATTATTGAGTTTGATATTAATTCTGTTTTACTATCTTGGACAACCAGGATAGTAGGCAATCTGGGATCGTCATTTTTGCAGGAGATCATGTTAGCTTTTGAAGTATGCCAAAATTGCTGTAACTAGAGTGATTTATAGATTTGCGCAGCCAAACAAAATTTTGATATTTTTTTTTAGGTGCGTAACCGCAGTCACCTATTCAGTTTAACGCTGATTTTAAATAATGTTTAAAGTTGGCGATAACTATTTTTATTACTATATATTTATGGCAAAAAAACAACAAAAATAACGTTTTATGTATTTCTGAGTAAATCCATAATTTTTTCTACCTGCTGATGAAATATTGGCTGACGTTTGATACGATAGTCCCGTACGGTTGCTAATTTTAATTGTTTTGCCCCTGTTACTACATTGGAGTCAGATCTTCTTTTGACCGAATCAACATTGTCTGCTCCGTAGTCTGGCAAATTAATCCGTAATTCTTGTTTAATTGTTCCTGGTTGTGCAGAAAGCACGTAAATTCTCTGGGACAGAAAAACCGCCTCTGCAACATCGTGAGTAATCATAAAAATAGTGCAGCCAGTCTTGCGCCAAACCTCTAGTAAAAACTGCTGCATTTTTTCTTTAGTCTGAATATCTAGCGCGCCAAAAGGCTCGTCCATCAAGAGTATTTTAGGTTTAGTCGCCAAAGCGCGGGCGATCGCAACTCGCTGTTTCATTCCTCCTGACAGTTCTTTGGGTAAAGATCGAGCAAAGTCTGCCAAACCAACTATTTCCAAGTAATATGAGGCAACTTCTCTTCTTTTTTGGGCAGAAATTCCCAATAGTTTTAAGCCAAACTCTACATTTTTTTGCACCGTCATCCAAGGATACAGGGTATATTTTTGAAATACCAAACCTCGATCTACTCCTGGCCCAGTTACTACCTCATTATCTACCGTAATTTTGCCCGAAGTCGGAAAATCTAAACCCGCAATTAATCTAAGTAGAGTCGATTTTCCCGAACCAGATGCACCCACAGCACAGACAAATTCACCTGTTTCTACGTGTAGATTGATATCTCGTAAGGCGGTAACAGTTTCATTTTTAGTTTTAAACTGTTTGTGTAGATTAGATATTTCTAAGTGCATTATTCAATAATGAAGGATGAAGGAGTGACTAATAACTAATAACTAATAACCAATAACCAATGACTAATAACTAATAACCAATAACTAATAACTAATTAAAAAGCCCATTTACAGGTGAAGCGTAGTAGCAAACGGAAGAATATATCGATCGCAAAACCAATTAAGCCTAAGATAATTAAACAAGCAAAAATTTCATCAGTTTTTAAAAACTTTTGTGCCAATAAAATTCTTTTACCCAAACCTTCTGTAGCTGCTAGTAATTCTGCAACGACTACCAAATTCCAAGAAGCAGCCATATTAACTCGAAAAGTATCGATAATACGAGGAATAATATATGGAGTAATTACTTGCAATAAAACCTGTTTGCGTTTACCACCTAGAGTATAGGTAGTTTCAATCAAGTCTTGAGGCACAAATTTAACGCTATCCATAATCATCAATACGTTGAAAAATACCGTACCGATAAAGATTAAAGCAATTTTGGGAGCTTCATCAATACCCAAATAAATAATTAATAATGGAATAAAAGCGGGTGCGGGCATATAACGGACAATACCGACAATTGGCTCAAATAAAGCTCTGATACTAGGAAATGTTCCCATCAAAATACCTAAAGGAACGGCTACTATAGCTGACAATAAAAACCCCAAACTAACTCTGGTAAAACTACTAATAATATCCTGAGTTAAATATCCTTTAGACCACAATCGACCTAGGGCATCTATAACATCTCGTGGGGATGGTAAAAAAATTGATTCAATACCTGCGTATTGGGATATTAAAAACCAAAGAATAAAAGGGATTACTACAGATAAACCTATTAATATCCACGACAATCTTTGGGGAATAGCTTCGTTAATACGCCAAAAAGTAGTAGGTTCTAAACTAGACTTGGGTATTTCTAATAATGGTTCATTATTCATAGCTAAAAAAAAAATGGTCGAACAAAAAATATAATTTGATTCGACCATTTCGTGAAGAACAATTTGAGATATCAGATTACTATAGCTTATTATGGCTTAGTTGAATCAGCATAAGCCTTGACAAACTGACTATCCAATATGGGTTCTAGCTCTGGTGCTTCGGGAATAAAGCCAACTCCTACCATAAAATCACTCATCTTTTTGGCAGCATAAGGCATATGTTTCATATTGTCACCATCACTAAAGGCTTCTAGGTTTTCTTCAATAGTGAAAAACTTTGTACCTTCTTTAAATAGCTGCAATTCTTCCACCGTCACATCCGCTCTAGCTGCCATAATTTCATCTGATTTTTCAGGATTTTGTTCCATAAAATCCCGAACATCAAACCAAGTATTAACCAACCCTTGAGCTACATCTGGCTTTTCGTCGATCAGCTTTTGACTAACTGCCAATAGATCGGGTATTGCTCCAGGAAACTCTTTAGAAGAAATTAATTCTTTACTTCCTTCACGTTTGAGAGCAGTCAACCAGAAGGGAGGGAAAGCACCCACTGCATCTA
>CAYXWE010000402.1:0-4409 GCA_964468145.1 uncultured Pleurocapsa sp. | reverse complement strand
TGCGACATCCTGCTCCCAAAGCAGGCGCGCTACCAAGCTGCGCTACATCCCGTTTGTTTGTAGGCTTTTCAAGCCCTGAATAAATATAACATAAAACCTAGTGAATAGGGGACTTGTAGGGGATAAAGGGCTTCAGAGCATTGAATTTACGATAAAAAATTTTTTACTATTTAAGCAACATAATTGTTTTCAACTAGACTATTTTTGCCATTCTCTCTAAAAATTGGTGCGAAATGGTGCGCCCACACCAATTTCCTGAAACCCATGTATATCAATAACGGGTAGTCCTAAACAGGTAATGAATCATTGTAGTAATGTATAAAATACCAAATAGCACCTATGTGATTTTCTACCGATTTAGAAAACGACAAAGTTTTTCTAACCAGGCGCGATACTCTCTGTCGCAGAGTATTGTTAAATCGCTCAATATAACTAGTCTTTCCTGTTTCTTTTCCCACTGCTTTGTGCCGTTTGACAGGAAATACCGCTCCGTAAGCTGCCCAGAAATCAGTGTAAGCAACTGCACATTGACGATAGATAGGAGGTAAGGAATTCCATAGTTTTCTGGCTGCTTGTTCGTCGCGATCGCCAATGTATACCCCAACTATTTCACGAGTCTTAGAATCCAAAGCTAACCAGACCCATTTTTTATTACCTTTATGGTTTACAAATGACCATAGTTCATCACACTGCATAGTCAATTTCCCCTTTTTTTGGGGGTGACATTTATTTCTCTTGGGATTAAAGCATATTTATGGTTAACATAGGTTTGCAGCCACTTTTCTGACACTTCAACTGCTCTTGCAATACCTGCTCCCAGAAATTCTTTCTAATAAAAGCCTGTCAATTAATTTCCTTTTCTCTTGATTAACCACGATTTTTTGGGGATTCTCTACAAATTGACGATGACATTGATTACATCTAAATCTTTGTTTTCCGTTGTGAATCCGACCATTTTTGACAATTTCCTCAGAATGACAGTTGGGACAAGTAGGCATTGCTCTCAAGTTATTTAAGATTAACGCTTATTTTTAGATCATTACTTCTACAGGACTACCCTATTTTGTATGTCATTACTTAAATCAGCAACGCCTAAAACTTTATGTATCAGGGCAACGAGGATCCAAATACAAGTTTTAAGATGACACAAATGCGACCAATCTTCTGGTTGACTCATCCATTGATTCAAGGCATTGTCAGTTAACCAGAGTACTACCTTCGTGAACTGTTTTAACCCACTTGAGTCTTTTAGGACGAATCGACATTCTGGCAGTAATACTCAGCATAACTATTTGCCAGTGAACCATGTAGATTAAACCCCGTAGTGACTGCCCAACAATTTTGATTAGAGTAACAACATCTAGAGATTTTCTCGAAGTAATATTAATCCGCACCAAACCGCGAAATATTCCCGTAAACCCCCACGCAAATAGCAATACAGTAATGGGGCTGAGTAAAGGCAAACGATGACGCGCGATCGCCATGATGCCATCGGGTACATTAGCTGCGGGGACGATATACTGCAACAACATCCAGCATAATAAATCGATTCTTTTGCCAAAGCCCATGGGCGTATTGAAGATATAACGCCAGTAATCTAAATAGCGTTGATAACCCCCCTCTGCCCAACGGTTGCGCTGATGCCAGAGGGAAGTTGCTTTGGTTACTCCTTCTTCTAGTACTGCAGGAGTTAATAAAAAGCCAATTTTCCAGTTATCTAAATGCAAACGAATAGTCAGATCGAGATCGTCGGTGATGGTTTCTTCATTCCAACCACCGCAACTATCTAGGGCGATGCGACTGACAAATTGACCGTTACCCCGCAATTCGCCGATACCACCTACAGCAATCCTTTGTTGTTGGACGTAGCTATCGAGTGCCATTTCTGCAGATTGCCCTTTTGTCCAGAAATTTTCGCTTTCATTAGCGATCGCTTTTCTTACCTGAATTGCACCTACTCCTTCTTCTTCAAATAAGGGTACGACTCGTCTGAGTAAGTCTGGAGTAACTTTGGCATCTGCATCGAAAACGCCAATAATATCGCCGAAAGTTTGGGGAATTACTTGATTTAATGCCCCCGATTTCCCTCCCCCTGCATTAGCTGCACGATGAACGACTTTTAGTTGGGGATATTCTATGGCAAGGCGATCTAAAATTGCAGGAGTATTATCGGTACTGCGATCGTCTATTGCCCAGACTTCATAACTATCTGTAGGATAGTCCAGGCTGCATAGCATGGCTACGAGATTGCTAATTACTGCCTCTTCATTTTTAGCTGCAATTAATAAAGAAACTTTGGGTGCAGATTGTAATTCTTCGGCAGCTACAGTAGATGGTTCGATTGGCGAGCGAGCAAATAAATAACGTAAAATTTGTATTCCTGCTAGTAGAGTAAGGGTCAAAACTACCCAGATTCCCCAACTGACTAGATTTAAGGAAATAGTAACTATCCAAATAACCATCAACAAAAAAGCAGCTTTCGATCTTCTTCCTGCTGTTCCTCGAAAAAAATCTGCTCTAAATTCTGCTTCTGCTTCTTCTGATTCGGATAACTCTGATAGTAAAGAATTAATGGGATCGAATTCTGATTCTGATTCTGGTTTACGCCAATAATTCTTTGACATAGTTACTTACTCTTGACCTCGGTTAAATACAAAATAGGCGATAATCTTTCTCCCACGGCAAGCTCGCACAACTTTATTAATGGTGCGGTGGCTTAGATAGATCGGATCGCGCTGGCTCAATTGTATCGAAATTTGTAAACTTTATTAGCTAAAATTTAATATTTAGAGGATTAAACTACAAGATTAGGTGGTTTTAGCTCGCTTTTTTTGGTTAGATTGATTAACGATATTATTCAATCTTTTAAAGTTAAATTAATTTTTTAATAAAAATATTACATGATGAACGATCTGGGAATGGGTTTGGCGGTGAGAGATGCTGCTTTTCAAGCAGCTTATCCAATCACCGCGTTGGCGATCGCATTGGCTTCGGTGTTGTGGGTAGAGATAGTTAGGGATTGTTATCATGCTTTATCCCATCTCTGGCAACCTCTATATCGTCTGCACGTCTGGCATCACAAGGTATTCCGCAGAGATTTATCGGTAGTTAGCGACACGATCTATCGTCAGGCACATTGGTACAATGATGTACCAGAATCTTTGGTGATGTTGGCCTTAAGTATTTTACCTTGGGGTATCGTCCGCACTTGGGATATTGCCCCTCAATGGACTGTTTGGGCGGGATCTATTTATACTCTGAGTTTTTTATTAGGCGCGATCGCCCGTGGTTTGGGTATTCCGATGATTGATGAGCTTACCGACATTACCCATCGCCCAGGAGAGTTTACTAGTCTACCTTCTAGGTGGTTTGTCAATCGTCCCTATCATTGGCGACATCATTTTGATAATCAGGATGCTTATTTTTCTGGCACATTAACCTTGATTGATAAATTATTGGGTACAGCCTTATCTCTTAAAAACAAAAGAATTGCAGTCACAGGGGCATCAGGGACATTGGGTAAAGCATTATTGACTCAGTTACACCTTGGGGGGGCAAAAGTTACCGCCCTGACTTCTTCGGATACTCAGATTAGTTTAGAACTTCCCCAAGGAGAAATATCTATTCCTACTTTATCCTGGCGGGCGGGAGAAGAAACAGAATTATTAGAGCAATTAAATAGAATTGATATTTTGATTATCAATCATGGTATCAATGTTCGCGGACAAAGAGACGTTGGGGCGATCGCCAAATCTTATGAAATTAATACTTTTTCCACTTTGCGCTTAATGGAAACTTTCTTTAAAACTATTAAAAGCGATCGCGATCTTGTAAGAAAAGAAATTTGGGTCAACACTTCCGAAGCAGAAGTAAATCCAGCTTTTAGCCCTTTATACGAACTAAGCAAAAGGGCTACGGGGGACATCGTGACTATGAGCCGTTTGAATGCTCCCTGCGTCATTAGAAAGCTGATTTTGGGGCCTTTTAAAAGTAAACTAAATCCCATAGGAATCATGTCTGCTGATTGGGTAGCCAAACAAATTGTCAATTTAGCCAAGAGGGATATTCGCAATATTATTGTTACCATTAACCCCCTAACCTATATTCTTTTCCCCCTCAAGGAATTTTGCGTTGCTAATTACTTTCGTTGGTTTACGAAAGAGTAATAAACTCAAAAATTAAAACTTCCATAGCAAAGCGATCGCCAATTCTATAGCAGTGGGGGATTATTTCCATAATTACTCCACATCATAGTAAGCGATGGCTTGGGTGTTAGGCTCGAATTCCATAATAACCAAATGCGGACTGTTTTCTGGGGTTAAGATTACCTTCTTTTGTAAACAATTGCCTATAAAAATCATAAAATCGACAACTTTATCTAAGTCTTTTTGACAATTAACTTCTCTAGG
>CAYXWE010000401.1:0-4420 GCA_964468145.1 uncultured Pleurocapsa sp. | reverse complement strand
CAGAAAATGTCGCTAGAGTAAATGGCGGACAGGTTCTTTCTACTCATATCATTGCTCGTCCCCACGAAAACTTAGAATATGTACTACCTATTCGCTACACCGAAGCAGTAGAACAGTTCCGCGAAAGCGTCAATCCTCGTCCCTTGAGAAGACCATAGATAATAAAATAATTTAGGCAGTATGGTATGCAGATAGCCCAAGTTCGTGGCACGGTTGTTAGCACTCACAAAGTCCCTAGCATGAGGGGTATTAAGTTGCTTCTGGTTCAATACATAGACGAACAGGGAGAACTCTTGCCCAAATACGAAGTGGCAGGAGATCTTATTGGTGCAGGCCAGGGTGAATGGGTTTTGGTCAGCCGAGGTAGTGCAGCTCGTATTGAAGCTGGTCAAGAGTCAAAACCTTTGGATGCAACTGTTGTCGGTATCATCGATACGGTCAATGTCGAGCGCGTTTCTTTATATAGCAAAAAAGAGGTTGAGCGTTTATCTTAGAACGTGCAGCAAGATAATGACAGAGCCTAGATAAATTTTTAAAGCATACGATTGAGTTAATTTAGGAGGAATAAAAACAATGGCAGCCCGCACTAAAGCGGCTCCCCCGACTCCCTGGTCGAATGATTTGGCAAAGCCAAAAGTAGATGAAAGTGCTTACGTACATTCATTTTCTAGATTAATTGGAGATGTAAGAGTGGGAGCGAATGTTTTTGTTGCTCCTGGTAGTTCAATTAGAGCTGATGAAGGAACGCCCTTTTATATCGGAGAAAGCAGCAACATCCAGGATGGAGTTGTGATCCACGGTTTAGAAAAAGGTCGTGTAGCTGGAGATGATGGTAAGGAATACTCAGTGTGGATTGGGAGCAATACCTGTATTACCCACATGGCACTTATTCATGGCCCAGCTTACATTGGCAATGAATGCTTTATCGGCTTTCGCTCGACGGTATTTAATGCCAAAGTGGGAGACGGTTGTATCGTGATGATGCACGCTTTGATTCAGGATGTAGAAATACCCCCTGGCAAATACGTTCCTTCAGGAGCAGTAATTGTAAACCAGCAACAGGCAGAGCGTTTACCAAATGTCATAGATAGCGATCGCTCTTTTGCCGATCATGTTGTAGAAGTCAACGAGGCTCTTTTGGCTGGTTATCGTTGTGCAGATGATGATGCTTGTGTTAATCCTCAAGCGGGCTTTGCCCGCAAACAAAGCAAGTCAGATCGAGGTCTGACTTTGGATGTCAATAATGAGAATGATTATATAAATTCGGTAGAGAATATGAGTTTAAGTTCAGATATTAGAGCAAGCGTGCGATCGCTACTGGCGCAAGGCTGTATCATCAGCACCGAACACGCTAACCGCCGTCGTTTTAAAACCAAATCCTGGCTGACTGGGGAAAAAATTGAAAGCCGTAATGAAGGTCAGGTAACGGCAGAATTAGAATCGGTATTGCGGGAATACCAGGGAGAATACGTTAGACTGATTGGGGTAGACCCCAGAGCTAACCGAAGAGTAGTAGAGATGGTGGTTCAACGCCCTGAAGATACTCCAGGAGAAGGCTCGGTAAGAAACGTTGCCAAGCATAACCGTCGTGGCGGTAGAAGCCGTTCTAGTCAAGGCAATCACGGCAGCAGCAATCTAAACGGTGATATTGCAGGGCAAATAGATAGTTTAGTAACTCAAGGCTGCGCCATTGGTATCGAGCGTGCTAGCAAACGTCGCTTCAAAACTAAATCTTGGCTGACAGTCGGGCAGGTTGACGGTAGCAGCAGCAAAGTATTTGGCGCGATCGAGCAAGCGATGGGCGAATATCCTAACGAGTATGTTCGCGTAGTTGGTGTGGATAATAATGCCAAGCGAAGAATGGCTGAAATTATCGTACAGCGTCCTGGTGAAAACCCAGTACAAGCACCAAGAAACTGGAAATCTAGCAATGGTAGCAGCAACGGCAGCAGATCTAGCTATAGCAGTAATGGAAATGGTGGCGGTGGTTCATTAGGAGCAAAAGTCATTCAAGAAATTCGTTCTCTATTAGCTGCTGGTTTTAAAATTGGTACAGAACACGCAGATAAAAGACGCTTTAGAACTAAATCTTGGCAAAGCTGTTCCCCTATTGATAGCAACCGCGAATCTGAGGTAATTGCTGCACTAGAAGATTGTTTGGTAGAACACAGTGGTGAATACGTGCGTATGCTCGGTATTGACGCGAAAGCAAAACGTCGAGTAGCCCAAACAATCATTCAAAGACCAGAAGACAATCCTAAGAGTAACGGTAACGGTCGTAGCAGTAACGGTCATAGCAGGGATAAAAGTTATTTTGTGGCGGATTACACTAGCGGTAGTAAAAAGGTCGGCCGTCCCGCTCACTATAACGACTTCAGCCAAAAAACCCTTAGTAAAGACGCGGTTCAAGAAGTACGTTCGCTGCTTGCTGCTGGCTATAAAATTGGTACAGAACACGCAGATAAAAGACGCTTTAGGACAAAATCTTGGAAAAGCTGTGCGCCCATTGACAGTCGCCATGAATTAGATGTTGTCGCTTCTTTAGAAGTCTGCCTGGCAGAGCATAGTGGCGAATATGTCCGTTTGTTAGGAATAGACCCCAAAAACAAAAGAAGAGTAGCCGAAACGATTATTCAACGACCATAGAGGAGCAAAGCTCCAGCAACAGGCTGTACGCTCTATGCTCTAAGCTTTGAAATTGATGAAAGTTTTAGGCTATCCATATTTCCTTCTAGCTTTAATTTATAGCTAGATACCCAACTTAATAGCGAAATAGAATAAGCCGAGATTACTAGGTATTTCTTACGCTCAATTTGTCCAGCTTAGAGCATAAGGCGATTAGCTTACAGCTTTTTAAAAAATGATTTACCTACCCCCTCCGCAACCTGTTTTAAATAAAGATATACGCATTAGTGGTGATGTAGAAATTCACCCTACAGCATCTATTGCTCCTGGTGTAATTTTGCAAGCTGCTCGCGATCGCCGTATCGTTATTGGTGCAGATGTTTGTATTGGTATGGGGGTAATTATCAATGCTTGTCAGGGTTCGATAGAAATTGAGAATGGGGCAATTTTGGGGTCTGGAGTTCTCATTATTGGTGCTTGTAAAATCGGCAATAATGCTTGTATTGGCACTGCTGTTACTATCTTTCAAAGTGACGTTGATGCGATGAAAGTAATCGAACCAGGTTCGGTTTTGGGCGATCGCTCTCGTCAACTAAATATAGAAGATAGTGCTTCGCCTCAAGCCAGTACCGCCAATAATTCTTCAACGCCCCCATCAAATGCGGTCAATCAAAATAAAGCCACTAATTCTACAGTAAATAATAGCCATAGTCCTCAACCATCAAGCGTTCCAGCGGTAGGAACAGATTTTTGGCAGGAGCAAGATATCAATTCAACTTCTCCTACGGAAACTACAGTCAAACCCGAACCAACAAAGTCCAAAAACCCTGTAGTGGGACAGGTCTATATCAATCAGCTTTTAGTAACTTTATTTCCTAATAACAAAGATTTGAATTCTCAACCGAAAAAATTAGAATAGTTTAGGGCGTGCCATCAATTGAGGGGAAGAATGCTTTCGAGAGCCAAGCTCGCGCGTTCTCTTGCGGAGTGGCGAAAAAATCTCTTTTTTTTAATTGATGATACGCCCTAGTTAAAAAACTAGTTTTAAGCTAGATATTTGCTCGATCGAGCGCGATAAATACGATTTTATTCAAAAACCTATAAATATTTTAAAAGCCGATGTATGGATATAACTACATCGGCTTTTAATATTCTATTCCTGCAATAAAAATAGTTTTTCCTGCAAAATTACACTTTTTTTGCCATTATGCTCTCGATCGCCATAATTGCAATCGTCAAAAGTTTTAAGTATATGTACTTAATATCGTTAAAAATAAGGCGACTTTAAGGCACAAAATGAAAAATATAAATAAAATATTAATAATTCTTAATTATCCTATATAGCGAGTTCAAATATGTATTAGTTTAATTAATATGATGTAAAATATAATTCAATCAAAGATAAAAAAAATAGATATAAAAGATAAATATCCATGCTATGGTGTTAACATAAGAAATTGCGAAAAGAAGTAGCAAATAAGCTATTGAGATCGAAAATTTTTTTTGGATTGCGAAATATCTTTTTACTGATTTTTTTAATAGTATAGAGTCGGCAAGATCTAGTGACTCTAAATAAAGATTGAGGATAGATCCGTCTGAAAAAAACAAGTCAGCAAGAGTGTAATTATCTGTAACTATTTAATTACTCCAGTGTTGAATTTTGATATGGATGAATCTTCGATCGTTGGTAAAAGTTAAGCGTTTTTATTTATGGAGGAATGACCGAACATGGCAACTAAAACAGGTGCTGGATTTAAGGCTGGCGTACAAGATTATCGCCTAACTTACTACACAC
>CAYXWE010000400.1:0-4422 GCA_964468145.1 uncultured Pleurocapsa sp. | reverse complement strand
CTCCGCGGGGTCGCACCGCTTTGCGCCTTTGCACGGACAATTTTAACTTTTGAGGAAACCTCAAAAACCATGTCCTGGTCTTTGCGAGAAATAAAACCAAATAATAAAAGAGTGCAGCTTCAAGGAGAAATGGTATGAGATTCTGCATCGCTGGTATGTCTATAGGACTTACGCATTGACTGAATAACTCAAATATGTAGTACTGATTTTAGACATTCATTTGTGATTTTTCGATGCTTATGAAGCGATCGCTATCTATCAAAAGAAATTATAATAAGTCTGAAACAACCTATTTTCGTTAATCAACGATAGTATTTATGTACGGTGCGTAAGTCCTAGTCTCTTGTTTATTTGCGCCCCAAACTAAAATTGGGTATGGGTATAATGCCCTTTTTTTCCATCAATACAATAGAAGATCGCGGTGCAACTCGGTAACTGTTTTGATAAATTTTATTGGCATCATTGAGAACGGTAAAGTCGTGGGGTGCAGGTAAAGAGGTATCGACGATGCGATGCCAATGACTGCCTAATTTCAACAGAGGTAACTCAAATCGCAGGGGTTTCCAGTAGGCGTTAAATACAACATAAAGATGTTCTTCGCAAGTAGGATGACACAAAGAAAAAGCAATAGAGTGAGAATCTTCTGACCAATCTGGTTTGTTGAGGCGGATTCCATGCCAAAGTAGATAGGGTTTAAAGCTACTTATTTTGCCGACTTCAAGAAACTTCTCTTGACCAAAAATATTTAATTCTTGTGTAAAGTGAATGAGTTTTTTCACAAATAGTAGCAAGCCACTATTTTCTGTAACTAAGTCCCAATCAAACCAACTCAATTCATTGTCTTGGCAATAGGCATTGTTGTTGCCTTTTTGGGTGTGTCTGATTTCATCTCCCATTAATAACATCGGTGTCCCTTGAGAGAAAAATAAAACCGTTAAAAAGTTTTTAATTTGTTGCGATCGCAAATGTTCAATTTCAGGGTTATTTGTTACCCCTTCTTCTCCACAATTCCAGCTAAAATTATGATTGCCACCATCGCGATCGCCTTCGCCATTGGCTAAATTGTGTTTATCGTTATAGGAAACTAAATCATTGAGAGTAAAGCCATCGTGACAGGTAATAAAGTTAACGCTGCGGTTAATATCCGTATCGAGTCGCGAATAAATATCGGGACTGGCTAAGATACGATATGCCATAGTTTTGGTCATGTTGCGATCGCTTTTAACAAACTGCCGTACATCATCCCTAAATGGGCCATTCCACTCAGAAAACCAGTCTGCTAACTCCACAAATTGACCAACTCCATACAATCCCGCTGCATCCCAAGCTTCGGCAATTAGTTTTGTTCCCGCCAGTACGGGATCGGATTCGATAATCGAAATTACATCCATCATCCCAGTTTCGGGTTTAATTGGTTCGCCAAAAGTATTTCTGGATAAAATAGTTGCCAGATCGAAGCGGAAACCATCAACGTGCATCTGGGAAACCCAATAGCGCAAGGAATCGAGAATTAAGCGACTGACTACGGGATGATTGCCCTTAATGGTATTACCGCACCCACTATAGTTACTATAGTACTGTTGGTCTTCTTCTAAAATGTAGTAGGTTTGATTATCTAAGCCTCGAAAAGAAAGAGTAGGGCCTTTCTCGTTACCTTCTGCAGTATGGTTAAAAACTACATCTAAAATTACTTCAATCCCTGCTTTGTGCAGGGCTTTGACCATATCTCGAAACTCGTCTACAGCCCCCAAAGAATCACGACGGGAACTATATCCGCGATGGGGAGAGAAGAAATTAATTGTGCTATAACCCCAGTAGTTTTTTAAACCAGGGCGCACATCCTGAGGATCGAATTGATGTACGGGAAGTAATTCTACAGCGGTAATGCCCAAATCTTGCAGGTAGGGTATCTTTTCAATCAAACCCGCATAAGTACCCCTCTTATCTGGGGATATTCCAGAGTTGGCATTGCGAGTAAATCCACCAACGTGTAGCTCGTAGATTACACTTTTGGAATAAGGGATGCGGGGATGAAGATCCCCTTCCCAATCATAAGTATGAGGATCGATTACTACCCCTTTGAGGGCAGTGGCACAATTATCACCAGGCATACTTGCAGCAGTGCGATCGTAGGTTTCATCTCCTACCACTGACCGAGCATAAGGATCTAATAATACTTTGGTATTATCAAAACGCTGCCCTAATTCGGGGTCGAATTCTCCATTAGCGCGATAAGCATAGATTTGTCCTGCTTTGATTTTAGGGATAAAAACGTGCCAGTAATAAAAAGTTTTATTGATTTTAGGATCTAGCCTAATTACCTCCGTCGGCTGTTTGGCTTCTGCGCTATCAAACAATAACAACCTAATCGCTGTGGCATTTTCTGAAAAAATACAAAAATTCACTCCATCGGGATATACAGTTGCCCCTAACGGGAAACTTTCTCCTGGCAATATATCTAACATTGAATATCTAAAACTCTGGCAATTCTTCTCAATTCAATAGTCAGTGTAAACCTAATCCCAGTTTTTGTTTGCATTGTTACTTACTTTCGAGGGAAAAAATCTTAGGTTATTTTTACTCAAGGACCCTTATCGATTATAAAATTAGCTTATGACAGATTCATTAGCCGATCGCGAAGCGGTTTTAACTACCAATCAAGCTTTTTATGATGCCTTCTCCCAAAGAGACATTAGCACCATGAGTGGTTTGTGGTGGCAAGGTTCGACTAGTTTGTGCGTTCATCCTGGCGGAAGGGTTATTACAGGATGGGAGGAAATTCGCGCTTCTTGGGAATCTATTTTTAGCAATACCAATTCCCTAGAGATCGATTTAGAAATTATTAAACTAGAAGCCGATCGCAGCTTGGCATACATAGTCGTGCGCGAAATAGTCTTGCAATCTAGTCGGGGTAGAAAGTTTAAAGCCGAGTCAACCGCGACTAATATTTTTCAAAAGATGGCTCAAAAATGGTATTTGGTTAGCCATCATGGGAGTCCGATTATACGCTGAGTTATTACTCAATAATATTTTTGCAGGCTTTCTTTAGCGGCAGCGCGAACTATACGATTGCCATCTTGGGCTAAATGTTTGAGAATTTCTTCTGGAGTTTTTTGATTTTGCGCGATCGCATATCTTTCCAGCCACGAGATAGAATTGCTATTCTCCGCTAGGACAGAACTTTCTGCATAGTCGCTCAAGAAAAGTGCTACACGACTAAAACATGGTGGTTTTGATTTGGCACAATTTTTAAAAATTGTTTCTTTTATTTCATGAGTACAGTTAGAATTTGTTGAGACAGACAAGCGAACTAGATCGTCCGAGTCATTAGCAAGTTTTTTTAGTATCCCAACAGGCGTATTAATATTTTCTACTACACTAATGCGAACTAATCTATCAGGGAATATTATTTAAAAAATTTGAATTCTCTAATATGAGAAGTTCAAAAACTGGATTATTTAAAAACTCTTGCGGAAAATATTCCCCTAACTTAAAAAGTGTTTCTGTTGGAGTATTAGGATTGCTAGTCACTGCTTTTCTAACTACTTTACTTTCCTCGTTAGCTAACTCTGTTCATAACTCTGGAGGTGCGGAAACATTACTCGCTACTATTTCCGCTAGATCGCCATTTAATGCAGCTAATTCTCTTAAACGTTCTTGGGAAGCATCTTGCGATCGCGCTTCTTCTTCAAGAGAAATATCTTTATTTATTTCATCCATCAAAATATATTTTCAAACATCTATTTATAAAATACATTTATGACACAAAAAAACACCCGCAGATCGATCGAAGTCAATCCACAGGCTCAAAAATGTTCAATGTTCAATGTTTAATGTTTAATGTTTAATGCTCAATGAATTAAGCGTCATCCAAAGCAACGATACCAGGAAGAGTTTTGCCTTCTAGCAACTCTAGACTCGCACCACCACCAGTAGAGATGTGGCTCATTTTATCGGCAACACCTACTTTTTCTACTGCAGCAACCGAGTCACCACCACCAATAATAGTGACAGCATCGGATTTACCTGCTAATGTATGGGCGATCGCTTCTGTACCAGCAGCAAATTTATCGAATTCAAATACACCCATAGGGCCATTCCAAATTATGGCATTGCAATCTGCTAGTGCATCTTGGAATACTTTGATGGCATCAGGGCCAATATCTAGTCCCATCCAACCGTCGGGAATATCACTGATACTAACAGTCTTGGCATTGGCATCGGGAGCAAAGTTATCAGCTACGACAACATCAGTAGGTAATAGTAATTCTACTCCTTGCTCTTTAGCTTTAGCTTCTAGAGATTTAGCCAATTCTAGCTTATCTTCTTCAACCAAAGATTTACCAACGCTCAAACCACGCGCTTTATAGAAAGTGAAAATCATTCCGCCACCGATAAGTAGCTTGTCGCACTTGTCTAATA
>CAYXWE010000399.1:0-4430 GCA_964468145.1 uncultured Pleurocapsa sp. | reverse complement strand
CAAATTCTTCAATACATTCGCCCCTATCGTATAAAAACTAAAATATTTAAAAACCAAAAATTCTATATAATAGAATGCTTACAGTATAAAGCTGACCTTCTCAATTAAGGCAGCGATAACTTTGTTAAGCTTCGCTAACGCGTTTTTCTTATAACCATGCTCAATCCAAATTTGGAAGCAATTGAACTCAACAAAGATGAATATCAAAGGTACTCGCGTCATATCATACTGCCAGAAGTAGGATTGGAAGGACAAAAACGCCTCAAGGCTGCTAGTGTTCTTTGTATTGGTAGTGGTGGTCTTGGTTCGCCTTTGTTACTGTATCTTGCAGCTGCAGGAATTGGTAGAATTGGTTTAGTAGACTTTGATATTGTTGATAGTTCTAATTTGCAACGTCAGATTATCCATAGCGAATCTTGGGTAGGTAAACCCAAGATTGAGTCTGCCAAAAACCGCATTCACAGTATTAATCCTCACTGTCAGGTGGATCTTTACGAAACGGCTATTAGCTCTGAGAATGCTCTTGATATTTTAGCTCCTTATGATGTAGTAGTAGACGGTACAGATAACTTCCCAACTCGCTATCTAACTAACGATGCTTGTGTTTTGTTAGATAAGCCCAACGTTTATGGTTCGATCTTTCGTTTTGAAGGACAAGCAACCGTCTTTAATTATCAGGGTGGCCCAAACTACAGAGATTTGTATCCCGAACCACCACCACCAGGAATGGTTCCTTCTTGTGCAGAAGGCGGTGTTTTAGGTGTACTCTGTGGCATTATCGGTACGATTCAAGCGACAGAAGCTATTAAAATTATTTTAGGTGCAGAAAATACCCTCAGTGGTAGGCTGCTGCTTTATAATGCTTGGGATATGAAATTTCGCGAATTGAAACTGCGACCCAACCCAGAACGCCCTGTAATCGAGAAATTGATCGATTATCAAGAATTTTGTGGCATTCCCCAAGCAGCAGCAGCAGAAGCCAACAATGAAATTGCAGAAATGTCGGTGCAAGATCTTAAGCAGTTAATGGATAGCGGTGACGATAATTTTGTTCTTTTGGATGTTCGCAATCCTAATGAGTATCAAATTGCTAAAATTGATGGTTCTGTTTTGATCCCTCTATCAGAATTGGAGGATGGAGATGGCGTTAAGAAGGTCAAAGAACTGGTCAACGGTCATCGCCTAATTGCTCATTGTAAAATGGGCGGACGTTCGGCAAAAGCTTTAAATATTCTTAAAGAAGCAGGAATCGAGGGTACGAACGTCAAAGGTGGTATTGCAGCATGGAGTCAAGAGATTGATTCCAACATTCCTCAATATTAAAAACCTTCTCATTAATTATTTTTGAATAGTCGGCAGCAAATCAAAAGATTTGCTGCTGAGTTAATTTTTAATAACCAAAATAATATTCCTGGTTGTTAACTCGAAAGGCTATTTCAGGCTACAGTTAGCTGAATCTGTAAAATTACTATTAGATAATAATTGTCCAAACCAAGCCTGAGATAATTTAGCTGCTTGAGAACTACGGATAACAGAATTGACAAAATTCAACCACTGAGAATCTTTGCCCCCGATCATCATGCCATAGCGATCGCAAGTTAAAGGAATTTTGGGAATTAAAGGATATTCTCTCGTCGATAATCCTTGTTGCTGTGCTTCTGCTCTTAGCAAAATACCATCGCTAATCATAGCATCTATTTTACCTTGACCGACTGCCTGTACTCCTCTATTTCTTGCTGTGACACCGCTAAATTTTTGAATAATTGCCGATGGATAAGTATCGACTACAAATTCTTCCGTCGTCGTATCTTTTATTACTCCTATTTTAATATTTTGTAGTTTATTTTCTAGATCGATGCGATCGCGATTCTTTTTACTGACTAGAAATTGCGTTCCTGTAATAAAGAATGTTGTAGAAAAATTAATGCTATCCGGTATATCTTCACGAATTGTGTTAGGGCCACACTCCAAATCAACAATATTTTTTTCGACCAGTGAAAAACGATTGTTTGTGGTAGATTTAAGCAATTTAATACTAAGACTATTACGCTCTAATTTTTTAATTAACTGTTTCTCTAATAAAACAAAAAAATCCAAGCAGTACCCTTGCAAATTGTTATTAGTATCTAAATAACCAAAAGGTGCGGCATCTTCTCTAAAAGCAACTTTTAAAACTCCGCTGCGCTCAATTTTTTCCAAAACTGTTTCTGCTTTGACTGGTAAAGCCCAGCCGAATAAATAAAGAATAATTAGAGAAGATAAAATTTGTTGCTTCATGACTAAATGCTTTAAACTACGGATAAAAAGCTAATTTTGGTAACCCCATTGCTTCATCCCAACCCATCATCAAATTCAAGCACTGTACTGCTTGACCAGCTTGCCCTTTAATTAAGTTATCTATTGCAGATAATACAATGACTCTTCCCGTGCGGGAGTCTACCTGAATGCCGATATAAGCTCGATTTGTTCCACAAGACCATTTAGTCTGAGGATAAACACCATTGGGTAAAACTGTTATAAAAGGCGATGAGCGATAGAATGCGCTATAAATGGTTATTAAATCTTCTCTAACTAAACCTGGATCGCGCAAAGTTGCGTATACCGTAGACAAGATTCCCCTTACCATGGGCATCAAGTGAGGAGTAAACTGTAGCGTCACTTCTTGATGAGCTAATTCACTGCATATTTGCTCTATTTCGGGAGTATGACGGTGATTCGCTACGCCATAAGCTGCAATAGAACTATCTGCTTCTGCTAACAGCATATTTATTTTGCCCTGACGACCGCCACCAGAAGTACCAGATTTAGCATCAATAATTGCTGTAGACGGGTCGATTAATCCTTGTTTCAACAATGGAGAAAGAGCCAACAAACTTGCAGTGGGATAACATCCAGGACAACCAATCAATTGAGCTTGTTTTATTTGCTCGCGATACAATTCAGGCAGGCCGTATATTGCTTGGTTGGCAGTTTCTAGATCTTCTCTTTCTTTTTTATACCAAGAAGTATAGGTATCTAGATCTCTAAAACGATAATCTGCTGACAAATCTAATACCTTGCATCCTTTCTCGATCAAAGTAGGCGCAATATTGCAGGCTAGACCATTGGGAAGCCCTAAAAACACAGCCTCGCAACGATTAGCTATTTCATCTAGATCTATTTTTTCAACACCAAGGTCAATACAATGAGCTAAATGCGGATAAATAGAACCGTATTGTTTGCCCGCGCTGCTGTCTCCACCTAAATAAACAATTTCTACCCCAGGATGTTCTAGTAAAAGTTTTACTAGCTGAACTCCGCCATATCCAGAAGCTCCTATAATACCGATTGGTTTTTTAGCTATGTCACTCATAATGCTGCATGTAAACTGGTCTTGGTTTAGGCTATACAACCCAAAGATCTATAGTTTACGTATAATTGCGCTCTTTTAAATAAAAATATCTGTTCGGATCAAATTATTCTCATGCTTAAATCTAGCCAGTGAGATCTCGTGATTGGCGCGCTAGTAGAAACATAGTCAACGCCAGTTTCAGCTACGCGACGTATAGTTTGCAGTGTAACATTGCCCGATGCTTCTATTTTTACCAGAGGATTGGTTTGACGAATTAGTTTCACTGCACGAATCATTTCTTCTGCTGACATATTATCAAGCATAATAATATCTGCCCTATTTTGTAATGCCTGTTCGACTTCTTCTAGATTTGTTGTTTCTACTTCTATATTCAAGGGGTAAGGAATATTATTTCTCAACATAGAGATTGCCTTCTTTATTCCTCCTGCTGCTTTTATATGATTGTCTTTAATCATTACTGCATCATCTAGTCCCATGCGATGATTTATCGCCCCGCCAACTCTGGTTGCATATTTTTCAAGAATTCTTAGACCAGGAGTAGTCTTTCTGGTGTCCACTAGCTTGACTGGTAAATCCTCAATTTTTAATGCGTAGCTACGAGTTGCTGTAGCAATACCGCTCAAACGCATCGCTAAATTCAACGCTACTCTTTCTCCAGTTAGTAGACAAGCTTTATTACCCTCTATACAGGCAATCTTCGTTCCTACAGAACAATAAGTACCTTCCTTTACCATAGGAGTAAATTTAATTTCGGAGTCGAGTAATTCAAATACTCGTTTAGATATTGGCAGTCCTGCAATAACTCCATCCTCTTTGATTACCCATTCTGCACGAGTGCTTTGTATTTCTTCTGTAAATAATCCCTGAGTCGTAAAATCTCCTCGACCAATATCTTCTAATAACCAATTTTCTAACAAGCGATCAATAATCAATTGAGTAGATAAGCTATCCATAAAAAAAACTTTTTTTAAATCCTTATAAAGCTTACTGCATATAGAATCTAGAACAGCAGAAAAAATAAATTACCAAAAGTTGAAAAAAAAGGGTTGACATTTAAAGTTAGTTTCCCTATATTGGT
>CAYXWE010000398.1:2267-4434 GCA_964468145.1 uncultured Pleurocapsa sp. | reverse complement strand
CTAAGAAGTATTAATCCGCCAGATATCAAATGACCAATGACGAATAACCAATGACTAATGACCAATGACTAATAACCAATGACGAATAACCAATGACGAATAACTAGCCTCACCGATAAATTCTCTTATTTGGCTTGTCAATTTTGACATAACAAAGACATCTCATTGATAGATGATTTGATTACCATCAGACAGATTGAGGAAATCAAAGTTCGGTTTGTCCAATAATCAATAATATTTATCAGACGGGGTACTATGATGTTTAATCTCGGAGAGCGCGTCCAGCACTTAGATACAGGTAATATTGGTATAGTAGTCGGTTACGGAAAGCGTATTGTCGATCGCCAATGTCTGCCAACAGTCAAGGTCAAAATTATTAGCCCCGATCTCAGCAATAAAATAACCATTAAAGACTTAGATTCTAAATGGCTTTCAACTCCTGAAGATTATAGATTTTTGTATCCCAATGCTGTATCTAGACATTTAGTAATCAAGCCAGCTAAGAGATACGATCTACCTCGCTCCGCATAGTTTATAAATAAATCGCCATAAATAAAAATATAATCATTAGGGCGTGCGATCGCGCCCTAATATTCATGACAAGAAGTTTAACCAATATGATAATCTCACTAAGGATCGTCTGAAACTCTTCGATATGAGAAAAGCCAAACAAGAGACTCCGCAATTATCTATTATTGGTTGGCGAGAAACTCTAGCATTGCCAGATTTAGGCATAAAAAGTATTAAAGCCAAGATCGATACAGGAGCGCGAACATCTGCCCTGCACGCCTTTAACTGTCAAGAGTTTGAGCAACAAGGCAAAACTATGATTCAGTTTAGCGTTCATCCCCTGCAGCGCGAGCGTAATACAACTATTACCGCTCAGGGGCAATTATTAGAGTACCGCAAGGTAACTAGTTCGGGGGGACATTCTCAAATTAGACCAGTAATTATGACCACTGCTAAGTTAGGAGAATATCAATGGCAACTAGAGTTGACCCTGACTAATCGCGATGTGATGGGTTTTCGGATGCTTTTGGGCAGACAGGCAGTTAAAAATCGCTTTTTAATTCATCCTGGTAAATCTTTTTTACAGAGCAATCATCATTAAGATTACACTACGTATTTCTTCAAGATAGAAAAGTTAATTTATAGCTAAGAATAAGCATCTTAGTATAGATCCAGATTGCCATATCTGTTGATAACACTTAATTTTAAATTATTTCAAAATGAAAATTGCTATTTTGTCTCAGGATGCTTCTTTGTACTCTACCAGAAGATTAAAAGAGGCAGGGGAAGAGCGAGAGCATCAAGTACGAGTGATTCCTTATTTACGTTGCTATATGAATATTGCCTCTAGTCGTCCTACGGTAATGTTTAATGGCACGCCTTTAGAAAATTTTGATGCCGTTATTCCTCGCATTGGGGCATCTAGAACTTTTTACGGTACGGCAGTAGTACGTCAGTTTGAAGTTATGGGGGTATTTAGTGCCAATGAATCTCAAGCTATTTCCCGCAGTCGGGACAAACTACGCTGTATGCAGATTTTAGCTAGAGAAGGGGTTGGTTTGCCCGTAACTGGTTTTGCCCACGCCACCCAGGATATTGATGGTTTGATTGAAACCGTAGGCGGTGCGCCCTTAGTAATCAAACTTTTGGAGGGTACTCAAGGTATTGGTGTAGTTTTAGCCGAAACCTATCAGGCTGCAAAATCTGTAATTGAAGCTTTTCGCGGACTCGATGCCAATATTTTGGTACAGGAATATATCAAAGAGGCAGGAGGAGCAGATTTACGCTGCTTTGTAGTTGGAGGAAAGGTAATTGCTGCGATGAAGCGTCAAGGGGCAAAAGGAGAATTTCGTTCCAATTTGCATCGGGGTGGTAACGCCGAAAAAATTAATCTTTCTGTAGAAGAAAGAACTACGGCAATTAAAGCAGCAAAAGCTATGGGGTTAAACGTGGCAGGGGTAGATTTGTTACGTTCCAATCATGGCCCTGTAGTTATGGAAGTTAATTCTTCTCCTGGCTTGGAAGGTATTGAAAAAGCCACCAAAATTGATGTAGCGGGAGAAATTATTGAATATATAGCTAAAAATGCTGCTAGTACCGATACTAAAGACTCGATTAAGTATTGAAACTTTGCTGATTATAGTCTTTAGTTTTTAGT
>CAYXWE010000398.1:0-2167 GCA_964468145.1 uncultured Pleurocapsa sp. | reverse complement strand
TTTGGAGACTGCTTTAATGACTCAAGCTCTACAGTTTATATCTCACGCTTTTCATACTCCCGTTGCTGCTTTTACCATCCTTTTATTTGTCAGCTTAGTCATACCTCCATGGTTCGAGCGTTTTCGCCTTCCTGGGTTAGTGGGGCTATTATTGGCAGGGGTGATTTTAGGCTCTAGCGGTTTGGGGCTACTCGATCCTAAAAGCGAGACGATTAAATTACTCTCAGATATTGGCAAGCTGTATTTAATGTTTGTGGCTGGTTTAGAAATTGACCTCGAACAGTTTCGCCAAAAGAAAGATCGTTCTTTGGGTTATGGATTTGCTACTTTCTTTTTACCCTTAGTCACGGGGACATTGATTGGTACTGTCTTTGGTTTTGGTCTTAATAGTTCAATTCTAATTGGCTCGTTGTTTGCTTCCCATACTCTTTTGGGTTATCCCATCGTACAACGTATGGGAGTAAGCAAGAATGAAGCAGTAATTGTTAGCATCGGTGCAACTATCTTTACTGATATTAGCTCTTTGTTTGTGTTAGCAATTTGCGTTTCAATTCACGGTGGAGAGTTTTCTTTATTTAGTCTCAGTATTCAGCTAGGTTCGTTAGCAATTTATTCGGCATTAGTTTTGTTTGGTTTTGACTGGGCGGGAAAAGAATACTTTCGTCGCACTGGGGATGACGAGGGCAACCAGTTTTTGTTTGTTTTATTAGCTATTTTTCTAGCTGCAGTGGGAGCGCAAATTATTCACCTTGAGCAGATTATAGGAGCTTTCTTGGCTGGTTTGGCGGTCAATGATGTAGTAGGGCGCAGCCCAGTCAAAGAAAAGGTGGAATTTGTCGGCAGTGTGTTGTTTATTCCTTTTTTCTTTGTTGGCATGGGTTTACTGTTAAATGTCCCAGTTTTTGTACAGACATTAACTAATAATCTTGGTTTAACCATTGCTATTGTTTTGGGCTTAATTTTTAGTAAGTTTTTGGCCGCGATGAGTGCCAAACTACTCTATCGTTATAGCTGGGATGAAACGATCGTGATGTGGTCGCTTTCAATTCCCCAAGTAGCAGCAACCTTAGCCGCAGCTTTGGTGGGACTAGAGGTAGGATTAATTAACGAGGCAGTGTTTAATACCATTATTGTTTTGATGCTGGTAACATCTGTATTGGGACCCGTGCTAACGGGAAAATACGCGCCCAAACTCCATGCTTTAGAACCAGCTTATGGTGAAGATAAAGTCGGCAAAACCTCTTTATGGTGGGAAGAGTCAGGATCGGACTTGGGATACAAACAGTCAGAGTTTAGAGCAATCGTACCCGTTGCCAACCCCGTCACCGAAAGATATTTAATTGAAATTGCAGCTTTACTCGCCCGCCACGAATCAGGAACAATTATTCCTCTATCTATTGCTCAAACTGCGGTTCATCTACGAGAATTTGAATTAGATTTAGCGGTACAAAAAAGTAGAAAGTTATTAGAACAGGCAGAAGAAATCAGTCAAGAACTGGATGTGCGATCGCAACCCATGTTACGGATAGTTGAAGATGTCACTACAGGAATCTTGCGTACTGCCCGCGAAAAACAAGCCAGCTTAATTGTGATGGGCTGGAGCGAAGATACAGGCTTGCGATCGCGCTTATTTGGCAATCTGATTGACAGTGTAATGTGGTCTGCCCATTGCCCTGTAGCAGTTATGCGCTTATTAGAAGAACCAGTTAATATTCAACGTTTGCTCGTTCCCGTTAAGAACCTGTCGCCCCAAAGTATCAGGACTATTCGCTTTTCTCAATTGTTGGCAGATAGCAACAACGGTTCGGTAACTCTACTTCATGTCTGTCCAAAGTATACCGCAACCGAGGAAATTAAGGTTCTACAATCAAGGTTTACTAGTTCTTTATTAGGAGCTTTTCCTCAAGTAAATTCCCAAGTCAAAATTATTCCTAGCGACAATATAGCCCAAACTATCTTAAGGGAAACAGCCATGGTCGATCTAGTGGTGTGGCGATCGCTCCGCCGACGGACAGCAGGAGGATTAACCATTAGCGATATTCCCCATCAAGTAATCGATAAACTTGCTTGTTCGATGGTGCTGTTTGGCGAGCCAAATGGCTAATTTTTCCTAATATATAGTCATTCCAATTAATTTCCTCACGATTGACTAATTTTTCGTTAGTCG
>CAYXWE010000397.1:0-4452 GCA_964468145.1 uncultured Pleurocapsa sp. | reverse complement strand
AGCAATTTTTATAATGATTATGCAACCAAGAAGACAATTATTAGAAATATTCGCAAATGGGCTTCAAAACATAACGACTTAGCCACAGAGACAATCGTTACCCATATTACGCCAGAACTTTGCCAACCAAATACTTTATATCTCACTAGTGCTGGCGATCGCTATGCAGTATCTAAAACTAGTAGTTATTCCACCAAAGGAATCTTTGGCGATACAAAAAGAACCACTACCAGAAAAGTTAAGTCAGGTAGAGTATGTGCCAAACTTATTCTTGAAGATGGTTCTGCTATCTATGCTGATTGCCGTTATGGCAATGGCGTTGCTAACACTCCACGTCTTAATGCTCAAACTGAAGCAAACCAATTAAAACCAATGACAGAATTTACATTTGATGAAATATTTGGATTTTTTTCGGCTAGTGTTTTGGCGATCGTTATTTGTATGGCTAGCAACTCTGTCAAAATCAAATTAATTAGTGGCTCTTTTGGAGTTTTTTGCGGACTTTGTACGGTGTATGCAGTAACGCCCGAAGAACAAAGAAGAAAATTAGGCGATTGGGTAGAAGCTCAAACAAGGAATTAGGAATCCTATGGGAAAACAGACAAAGAACTAATAACTAATGACCGCGTTCGTCGGTCAAGCGCAAGCCCTGGCTAATCATCGGCAGGGAACGCTTGACCGAGAACCAATAACTAACAACAGACCAATTTTGGCATCATGCGACAGATAATTTGCTTCAATACCATTGCTGTCCAGTCTATATCTTCAATAGTGGTATCTTGACCCAGAGTAAGACGGATGCCTCTTTTGGCAGCATTGGCATCGTAACCCATCGCTAGTAAAATCGGGCTGGGATTGAGTTGGCCACTATGACAAGCCGAACCAGCACTGATACCAATTCCCGCGAGGTTTAGCTGACGGACGATAGTTTTGCCCGTAACATCTGGGGCTTGACGAGCAAAGCGATCGCTTAAAATCAGGCTAACATGATGGGGTAAACGATACAATCTGTCCCCTGTAGTTTCCAAACAGGGATAATCGGCTAACAAATCAAACAGGCGATCGCGCAAACCCCGCAAACGTTCTGCTTCTGCCTTCATCTCAACTGCTGCTAATTCTGCTGCCACGCCCAAAGCAGAGATTACCGCTACTGCTTGCGTACCCGATCTGATTTTGGCTTCTTGTCCGCCACCCCCAACAAGAGGTACGAGTTGGACACCCCTGCGCGCGTATAATGCTCCTGCACCCTGAATGCCATAAATTTTGTGACTAGACAAGGAGAGTAAATCTATTCCCAATCTTTGCACGTCGATGGGCAAACGTCCCGCTACCTGCACTGCATCAGTATGAAACAAACAGTTATGTTCTTTGGTAATTTGAGCTAGTCTTTCAATCGGTTGGATCGTTCCTACTTCACTTTGTCCGTAGATAATTGAGACTAAGACAGTATTTTCTTGTAAAGCAGCCTGTAGATCTAAAGGATTGATTCGGCCGTATTTATCTACAGGTAATCGAGTAACTTTCCATCCCCATTGCTCTAAAAGTTTAGCAGGTTCGTTAACTGCAGAATGTTCGATACTAGAAATAATTATATGTTGGGGAGTAGTATATTGTCTTGCCACCCCTAAAATCGCCAAATTGTCAGCCTCTGTACCGCCAGAGGTAAAAACTATTGATTCGGGGTTAGGAGCGTTTAATAAGCCAGCTACCTGCATTCTAGCCGTTTCTAAAACTGTTGCCGATCTATTTCCCCAATCATGAAGACTAGAAGGATTGCCCCACTGTTGTTTCAATACATTCTGGGCGGATGCGATCGCTTCAGGGCGGGGTTTAGTTGTGGCACTATTATCTAAATAAATTTGCATACAGTTTCAGTTATCAATTATCGGGTTTTTATTATTAGCTGTCCGCTTCACCTCGATTCTATTCTCTCTTGTTACAGTATTTTTGCATTACTCATTTAGATATATTTTTGAGCGATCTTTTCTCCTCCGTCATATTTTCCCTGGTTTTACTCCATTGTAGTCTTCGTGAGAAACTACCGCTTCGGGAGACAAAGATTGACCGCGATCGCGACACAGCAGACGATAGCTACGGTTAATAGGAATACTAATCACAAATCGGTTGTGGCGCAATCTTTTTCCATGAAAAACTCGATAGTCAGCTTTTTCTTCTAGTTGTCTGATAATGCGTCTGGATTTGATAACTACATTTTTCGGTAAGTTTCTCAAATCGATCGAGTCTCGATCGAAGCTAGTTTCCCAGTCTTGCTTGAGCTTTTGCTTTCGCTCGTAGATCGCATTCATTTGAGCGCACCGATGACAAATTTGACCGAAACCTCTGTGACCGCAAGAAAACTGTTTTTTTCTTCGAGCCATTGTCAAATAACCTCATCTTTACTAATGTGCAATTGATTCTTACAATTTCTAAAGGTTAGTTTTGGCTTATACAGTAAATAACTGCAATTTCTACAGCCATATAACCCTAACTTATATTGATAACCTTGCTGGATAATAGCAATTCCAGATCTAGAATGTTATTCGGTACATCTTTCAGATAATTTAATAATCTCATAGCTTTAGACGTTTAAAGCATTACTTTTTAGATTAAAGATAAATTTAAGAAACTTTATTTATTTAAAAAATCTACTGCGCCGATTTACTCTATACCTAGAGTATTGATAATTATTAGTTACCGATTTTCTCCGCTCGATTTATACCAATCTCTGGACACTATTAAAAAAAGTACAGCAATTGCTACAAATTATGGGGTTCATGTCGCAAAATATATAGAGCAATCAACAGATGGAGTAAGAGAAATGCTGTCATACGCTCTGGCGATCGCCGTAGCTATAAGTAGTTTGGTATTGTTTTCAACCGCCTTTTTGATGTCGGATATTCATCGTCAAGATGATTTTTTGTGGAGTGCTGTAGGATTCATTTACGCTTTGGTACTCTGGTTTTGCGCGAGAAATATTACTGGTGCAGTATTGTTAGGACAAGCATCCGCATCAATTTTATTAGTTTCTTATAGTTGGCAAACTCTTAAGTTGCGTAAAGCCCTTGCCAATCCCGATCGAGCGCAAGAGATTAATAATTTTTCTTTGTTAAGGAAAATAAATGGTTTATTGCCCCGTAGAAAATCTCAACCCCCAGCAGCCTCTACCCCTAGGGTAACTACTCCCTCGACTAAAGTCCAAGATAAAGTTACAGAGTCAGAAATTGCCATACCCGATACAGCATCTCAAGATGATTCGATAACTCCCTCAACTCAACCAGAGGCATCTGAGGTAGAAAGCAATTTACCAACCCAGAAGCCAGAGGAAATAACCCCAAGCGATCGAGAAATTATTCCTGAAGCTACTAACCCACAAATCGGTGATGTCGCCAGCGATGCTACTCAACCAGAAGTCAACCAAGCTGCTAGTGTTTCGGTAAATGAGACTAAGGTAGATGAGACTGAGGTAAATGAGACTGAGGTAAATGAGACTGAGGTAAATGAGACTAAAATAGAAGTAAAGCCTGTAGCCGAAAATATAACTTCCCAATCTGTAGAAACAAAGACCGTTACCGAATCAAAGATTGCACCGCAGCCAGAAACAGTAATATCTGAAGTAGAATCTTCCCCCGCAACACCTAAGGTAAAAGAAGCTACTCCAAAACCAGAAGATACCAAAGAAGATACTAAAGAAACAATACTAGATAAGGCAGTTGCTAAAGATAGTGTTACTCCTCCCAAACTCAAGCCAGAATCCATAACTAAAACCTCCCAACTTCCCGAAGAGACACCCGCGATCGAGCCAAAAACTACCGATATTTTAGATTCCCTAGAAACAGTAGAAGTAGCCGAAGTACTAGAAGCAACGCCTGAAGATATATCGAATATAAAAGATCGCGATCGCACCAATATTATTGAAGTTCAAACCACAGAAATCGATCGTATCTCTCCAGAAAAGAAAACCGAAGAAGATTATGATTGAAAATTAGATTTTTGAATAAAAAAAGGTGGGCGATGCCCACCACGATTGTATTTTAGTTTGACAAGATAATCTCGACAGTATGTTTGAGTATTCTAGTGATTTGTAAGATGTTCGCAAGACATGGTTGCCCAGTAGGTAATATTATCTTTGGTAATTCTATTTTTAGACTTTTGCCTCCTTTGTCGCGGAGACTTTGATGGTTTTCTTAACTGATTATAAATGAGAGTAGTATCTAACCACTCCATCAAAACAGCGATACTCTGACTTGAGAGAGAACGAATTAGACATAATGCTTTTAGTTTTAGATCGAAGCATTTAACCTTGGAATCATAAACTAAAAGCAATTCCTTGAGCTAGTTGAGCAAAAGCACTTCTAAAAAAGAAATAGGCATCCCAAATGAGATAACTGTATAGTGCCATCAACGCCACAGTAACCGCGAGTTTTTTGGCAGTGGCTATTCCTTGGCTGGCAT
>CAYXWE010000396.1:0-4455 GCA_964468145.1 uncultured Pleurocapsa sp. | reverse complement strand
ATAACAACGGTACTAACGATATTGATGCCAGTTCTCAGTTTAGTTTAGATGGCAATGTTATTATTAATACTCCAGATAATTTATTAACTCAGAGCATAACAGAATTACCGACTAATGTAGTCGAAATAGAAGAAACAACTCAACAGGCTTGCGAAGCTGACAGGGAAGTGACAGCCAAAAACGACCTGACTATTTTGGGTAAAGGCGGTATTCCTGCAGAGCCAGGATCGTCCTTAGATTCTTTCAATGTTTCCATCAATGGCGAAACGAACCCCACATCTACAATTCCTCAACCAATAAAAACTAGTCGAGGAGAAATACAACCAGCCAGAGGAGTTGAAATAACTGAGTCTGGAGAAATTGTCTTGACCGCATATCCAACACAATCTGCAGCAACCCGCTTTCGGGAGATTAAAGCCAACTGTACGTGACGTTCGCGCCCACACCAAATCAAAGATTTCGTAGTTATTAGTTATTAGTTATTAGTTATTAGTAGTCAATTGGTACTAAAGACTAAAGACTAAAGACTAAAAACCGCCAATCCTTGTCTTTTAAGACGAGAAGAATGTCAATCTTCATATCACAGCCCGAAACAAATTGCTTGACTAACCTTGTGTAATACACAAAAATACAAGTATCCAATGAAGAGTCGGCATCTTTTTTCGGTAGGAATTAGCTTAACTTTAGCGATCGCCTGCGATCCGCAAGTATTAGCAGGAACTATTAAATCAGAGCAAAGTAAATTTAGCTATCAAAATAATATCAGCGCGATCGATTTATATAAATTGGGCAATGGGTTTTTAGCAGAAACCAATTACCAGCAAGCCCTAGAATATTACGATCGCGCCATCGCTTTAGACCCAAACTATTATTATGCTTGGTGGGGCAAAGGTGATGTTTGGCAAAAAATGGGCAAATATACAGATGCGATCGCAGCTTACGATCGCGCTATTGCCATTAATGATGGCGATCGCCAACTTTGGTTTGCCAAAGCCTATACTCTAGAAGATCTCCAGCAATATAGCTTGGCAGTTGACGCTTACGATCGCGCCATCGAGATCGAACCCAATTATGCTAATGCTTGGTACAATCGCGGAATTTCTCTCAAAAAATTAGGCAACTATCAAGAGGCTTTAGCTTCTTACGATCGAGCGATTGCCATTAATGATGGCGATGCCGATTTTTGGTCTAGTCGCGGTAACGTTTTAGTAATACTAGAAAAATATATCGATGCAGCAACATCTTATCAAGAGGCGATTAAACACAATTCCCAAAATGCCGATACTTGGAATAGCTTGGGGATGATACAGCAGGGATTAAAACAGTATACTTTTGCGCTCGAATCTTACGATCGCGCTTTAGAAATTGCTCCTGAGGATGGCTATGTTTGGGAAAATAAAGGTATCGCTCTTTATAATCTTCAAGAATACGAGGGAGCGATCGCAGCTTTGGATAAAGCGATCGCTATGGGTTTTAATAATTTGGATACATGGATCTATCATGGCAATGCCTGGGGTAAATCAGGAGACTATGGAAATGCTCTGTTATCTTACGATCGCGCCATTAGTATCAATCCTAATAGTGCCTATTGCTGGTTTAATCGTGGTGTTGCCCTAACTAGATTGGGTAGATATGAAGAATCAATTGCTGCTTACGATCGCGGATTAGAATTAGACCCCAATAATGACAAAGCCAAACGCTTACGCCAGAATTCTCTAGAACTTAAAAAACTTAAATATCAACGTACTATTATTTCTAAGCTATAAATTATGAGTTATTCGTAATTGCTTGGCTGTATCTTTGGTTTGAGCCAGAAACAAATCGACTAAGGGTTGACCCAATTCCATTAAAGGTCGAACTATTTCATCCCCTGCAGTTTCTGGCGTACCTGCATTGAGGGGTGGCTGTGGATCGTATTGCATCATCAGTTGAGCCATTTTAGCTACCTCTTCACCGCAAAGTAAATTTAATAATGAAAATCCAAAATCTATTCCTGAGGTTACTCCAGCCCCCGTTACAAACTGGCGATCGATGACAACGCGATCGCTAACAGCTTCGACTCCCAACATTGTTAGCTGTTCGAGGAATGCCCAATGACAAGCTGCTTTATGCCCCTGTAATAAACCAGCAGCAGCCAAAATTAGCGATCCAGTACAGACGCTTGTTATATATTGGGCTGTTTTACTTTGGTGTTGCAGAAAATTTAATATCTCTCGATCCTTCATCACTTCTACCTGTCCCGCCCCACCGCCAGGAACGCAAATTACATCTAAAGGAGGGCAATCAGCAAAAGTTTTGTTTGGCACGATAGTCAAACCTTCATTACTGACAATGGGCGATAGATTTTTCCCAACCAAATATATCTCAGTATTTTGAGGAAATGACAATACTTGATAAGCCCCCATCACGTCTAGCTCGATCGCGTCGGGATAAACTAGAAAGCCAATTTGTAATTGAGTCATATTTTTAAAATTTGTGGCGAGTTTTTGATTTGATGAAATAATTTTAAACAAATATTCTTTATTCTGTAAGTACTCAAGTAGGTACTCTTTTAACGATTTTATGAATTCTCTTCATCCTTTATTTCAAGAGATCGCTATGGCAACCTCCGAGGTAGAATTACGCGCTCGATTGATGGATCGTATAAGCCAATACTTTGGGGTACAAAGATGGGGAATTTATCTTTTAGATATTGAAGATCGCCAACGTTTAGCAAGTGTCGATGCTGTGGGTGTTAGCGATGCTTTTGTCGAGCGATACGAAAAAATAGGCAGACCTGTCGATCTAGTACTGCAATACGTTGTAGAAAATCACGCTCCTGCCCATGAAGAATTAGTGTTACCTCCAGGCAGATGGAAACAAAGCGAACTTTTCCAAAGATGTTGCTCTAAATACGACCACGAACACATCATGACGGGGCCTATTGTCGGTAAAGGTCATTTAATTGGCACTATCCACTTTGCCCGTATTGGCGATACTACACCAGCATTTAATTATTCTGATTTGGCAAGATTGGGAGCAGTATGTACTCATTTCTCCGCTTGTCTAGCTCAGTTGCGCCAACAGTATGTAACGACTTTTAATCCATTCTTACAACGCCTAACCCCCCGCGAAGTTCAAATTGCCAATCTTGTTGCCCAAGGATTGACTAACGCCCAGATTGGTTCGGAACTCTGGATTACTCGCAACTCTGTCAAACAGGCTTTGAAACGAATGTTTCGGAAATTGGAAGTTTCTTCTCGAACCGAAATGGTGGCAAAATTACGAGATCAATAGGAAAGTTCAAATAAATGCAAAGTAAATTACTGACACACGTAGAGAAACATTATCCTATCTCTCTACGTGTTTAGTAATCTAAAACATAGAAGTTTAGCCCTATAAATTTAGATCCGTCACAGCACCCAAACTGCTAGAAGAAACCAACTTAGCATACTTACCCAAAACGCCTCTAGGATATTTAGGCTGTCTTTTCTCCCATTGACTGCGACGCTTGTCTAATTCTGCATCATCCACATTAAGCTGCAATAACTTTTGACGAGCATCGATAGTGATACTATCTCCCTCATGCACAAGGGCAATATTACCGCCTACGGCAGCTTCAGGGGCTACATGACCAACTACCATGCCATAAGTACCGCCAGAGAAACGACCATCCGTAATTAAGCCTACAGAGTCTCCCAAACCCGCACCAATAATTGCTGAGGTGGGAGCGAGCATTTCGCGCATCCCTGGCCCTCCTTTGGGGCCTTCATAACGAATGACGATTACATCGCCTGCATTAATTTTGCCGTCTAAGATAGCATCGAGACATTCTTCTTCGGATTCAAATACTCTAGCAGGGCCAGTTATTTGGGGATTTTTAACGCCACTAATTTTGGCCACCGAACCTTCACTAGCAAGATTACCTTTTAGTACTGCTAGGTGTCCTTCTTGATATACAGGGTTATCCCACTGACGAATTACATCTTGGTCTGTCGATGGCTTTTCGGGAATATCCGCTAAAGTTTCCGCGATAGTTTTGCCCGTAACGGTTAGGGCATCGCCGTGTAATAAACCATTAGTTAAAAGGATCTTCATTACTTGAGGAATGCCACCCGCATTGTGGAGATCTACTGTAACGTATTTGCCCGATGGTTTGAGGTCGCAAATTACGGGGACGCGCTGACGGATAGTTTCAAAATCATCGATAGTTAAATCCACTCCAATGGTATTGGCGATCGCCAGTAAATGCAATACAGAATTTGTCGAACCACCCACAGCCATAATTACTGTAATGGCATTTTCAAAAGCCTTGCGGGTGATGATTTGACTGGGTAAGATTTGCTGTTTAATCGCCTCTACCAAAGCAAAAGCCGACTTTTCGGTACTAACTGCTTTTTCTTCATCTTCTGCTGCCATAGTAGAAGAATAGGGCAAACTCATTCCCATCGCTTCAAATGCCGATGACATAGTATT
>CAYXWE010000395.1:0-4456 GCA_964468145.1 uncultured Pleurocapsa sp. | reverse complement strand
GTGAATTAAAAATCAGAGTAATTTGTTTTGAGCTATAAGCTGTAAGCCTTAAGCCGTAAGCCTTAATCTATAAAAACTCAAAGACTAGAGAACCAAAAAAATCAAACGCGATCGAGAATATAGAAATGGATTTACTCGATTGTCTATTTCTAAAGCTTAAAGCAATCGCGCTTATGGCTTATGGCTACGAATTATTAACCTAGAAGACAGAACTAATTCGCATCAAGCGTATAATACGATCGGACTTTGGACAAACAGCAGTCATTTATATCGAGCCTATTAAATGTTATCCAATCCCGAAGGACGAATTACTGAGCAATCTTTCCCTGATAATTCCCAAAAAACAGAACAGGCTCAATGGTTGGAGTCGCAGCTACAGATACTCAGAAGTAAGTTGAGGAGCGGACAACAGGGTTTGGCACGTTGGAATGGGGGAGAAATGGCGGTTTCTGCCGTACCAGGGGCGGGAAAGTCTCATAGTCTTTCGGTAGCAGCAGCAATTGCGATCGCGTCTAAGCAGCTACACAGTCGGCGACAGTTAGTAGTTGTGACCTATACTCGCTCCGCAGCAGCCAATATTAAAAATAAAATTCGCGATCGCCTCAAAGCTCTCAAGCTTCCCCCTGGAGGGTTTGTAGTTTATACTCTTCATGGTTTAGCTCTCAATATTGCTAATTCTCGCCCAGAACTATCGGGACTAAATTTAGATAACGTTAGTATTGTTGTTCCTAACGTGGGACACCGTATTATTAGGAGTGCGGTAGAAAAATGGATCGGCAAGCATCCTGTAGAATATGAAACTCTACTAGAAGGGGTACAGTTTGACGGCGAAGAAACCGAAAGATTGCGTCGTCAGTCGGTATTACGCACTGAAGTATTACCGAATTTGACCCATACTGTAGTGGGAGAAGCCAAGAGTTCTGGTTTGTTACCCCCACAATTGGTGGCTTTGAGCCAAAATGCTAGGGATGAGTACGGTATTTTAAATATTGCAGCGGGACTTTATCAAGAATATCAACAGTTAATGCGATCGCAAGATCTGATTGATTACGATGATATGATTTTGGCTGCCTTAAAAGTTTTGGAATATCCACCAATGCGTATGCTGTGGCAAAATCAAGTCTATGGCGTATTTGAAGATGAAGCCCAAGACTCTAGCCCTCTACAAGAGAAATTAATCTCCATTTTGGCAGGAAATGACGAACTACAATCTCCACCTAATTTAGTACGGGTAGGCGACCCCAATCAAGCAATCAACTCTACTTTTACGCCCGCAGATCCAATTTATTTTAATTGGTTTTGCCAAACCTGCGATCGACAAAACAGCTTGACAACTATGAACCAAGCGGGGCGTAGTAGTGCCATAATTATTGATGCTGCCAACTTTGTAGTGAGTTGGGTCAATCAAACCTGGGCAAAAAACGCTCCAGAAGAGACAGAAGTACAGTTACCTTTCCGCGAACAAAAAATTGTCACTGTCGATCCCGACGATCCTCAACCCGATGCTAATCCCCAACCGACAGATAGTGGAGTAGTAATTACCAATCCCGATGATATATACCAGACAGTAAAACTAATCGGCGATCGCGCGATCGCTTTATTTAAAAAAAATCCCGAACATAATGCAGCTATTTTAGTTAGGGAAAATCGTCAGGGACGCTTTTTAGCTGAAGAATTAGCCGATCTTAAAAAAGAACACAATATAGATATCTATGAGATTAGCGAAAGCGAAAGATATTCTCAAATTCCTGGGGAAACCCTTAAACTACTGCAGTTTATCGATCGCCCTCATTCCCCAGATAATCTCAAGGCTGCCTTAGAAGTATTACAACAAAGGAGCTTAATTCCAACTCAAGATTTAAACGCCTTAGCCACATCCCCCGAACAGTTTCTTTATCCTAGCCCCCTAACGCCCCCCCACAAACCCCAGGTGGAAGATGCTCGTCGCTACTGCTGCAATTTACTCCGCGCCCGCATGGAGTTGCCCCACTACCAGCTAATTCCCTTTTTGGGTATGACTTTAAAATATACTGGTTCAGAATTAGCCACCGTTCAAAAACTTTCCGAGAGAGTTAATCAACAAATAATTGGACAAAGCTCTCTCAAAGCTAGCATCAATGCCCTAGAAGAAATAGTTAGTGCAGAAAACTTTGAAGGAGTAGACGAAGACAATGAAGATCGCTATACCCGTAGCGGACAAATAACAATTATCACCATGCACAAAGCCAAAGGACTAGATTGGGACTATGTATTTATTCCTTTTTTGCATCAAGATATCTTACCAGGACAACCTTGGATACCCAATGCAGGAAAATTTTTGGGCAACTTTACCCTCTCAGAAGTAGCCCGCGCTCAAATTCGTGCGATCGTCCACCATCAATATCTGACTCATGACTCTTCCCCAATCATCCCTATGCCAATAACAGCTTGGCAAGAAGCAGTAAAACTCAAACAGGCAGAAGAATATCGCTTGCTATATGTAGCCATGACTAGAGCCAAACGACTTTTATGGATGTCTTCGGCTCAACTTGGGCCATTTCGCTGGAGTGTTTTTCGTCCTGACAATGCCAATAGTTTGCAACAAAAGAAACCCTGTCCTGTTTTACCAGCCTTGATACGATATTTAAGAGAGCGAAAAAATAGCAATTAAAATATATATGACTGTTAGTGAGAATAAATTAAATAAATTCTTTACCCGAACCTCCTGGCGGTGATGGATTGCCGTTTATTGGAGAGACGATCGCTTTTTTTACCGATCCGCTAGTTCAATCAAAAGAGAATTGCTAAATATGGCAAGATTTACTAGTTCTAGCGATACTTTCGCAGGGATTAGAAACAGTCTGAACGAGCGTAGAACAGGACGCGCTCTCGTACCGAGTACTATCGTACCTGGAACTGAGACGGTAGGAACAGCAGAACGGAATACCTGTATGGTTTGGGATTATATTTCAGCGAATACTTTTATTCTCAAGCTTAGACCGAATAGGGAAATTTCTCGTAGAGTATCGAGAAAACGATTAAGCATTAGCATCTGAAAAGTGTATTACGTTTTCTATTACGCTTTTCGCAAACACATACACAGAGGTAGATACGAGCATGATTTCAGACGATTATTTTGATTCAGATTACTTGAGCGAAGATGCCGTATCGCTCATAGAAGCCTATGCAAGAATCTTCGAGATAAACAGGGACGAAGCCCTAGAACAGATAATCTTCGAGTGGCATTCTTTCTTCCAGAAGAAGTGTTTAACAGGCTCTTTTGAGAGAGAATCAATCGATGGTTTAACCGACCGTGTAATAGCCTTAGAACGCAAGAATAAAATACTCTGCAAAGAAGTCTATGATATCAAGCGTTCCCTCAATCATGTCACAAGTACAGCAGAGAACTCCTCAGATTAATTAAACCGCTTAAAAGAACGGCGAAAAATTCCCTCCTATCCTCATGGTAAGGGGTACGAAAAAGTAACGTCTCGGGAAGCTCGAATAGGCAGTTAGAGCCGGATTGAATTTTTTGATTTGTGCGGGAAGAATGGCGATATACGATTGATGAGGACAGAGCTTTTTCTGTATTATTAATTAAGGAAAGATTACGTCCGAAAAGCGGATACTAAACCGCTCATTTTGTCAAGTTCTAGGCTTGTAATAAGGAATAACTAAGGAAAATGCCCTTCCTCAAAGTTCCTTAGTTGCTGAAAGTACTGGTAAACATGAAGATTTTATTAAAAAAAGTGTATTTTTCCAAAATACCTTGGAACATATAAATAAAGAGAAATCTATAAGTAAAATTTCTAATTCGGATTTTTGCTCTTAAGTATATATGACACACTTTCCTTGGTTAACCACCTGTATTTTATTTCCCATCGTTGCATCTTTGTTTTTGCCGATTATTCCCGACAAGGAAGGTAAAACTGTGCGTTGGTATGCTCTAGTTGTGGGTTTGATTGATTTTGCGATTCTAGTCTATGGCTTTTATCAAGATTATGATTTTAGTAACCCCGATTTGCAGCTAGTAGAAAGCTACTCTTGGATACCCCAGCTAGATCTTAACTGGTCTGTGGGTGCTGATGGTTTATCTATGCCTTTAATCTTGCTGACGGGTTTTATTACCACCTTGGCAATGATGGCAGCTTGGCCTGTAACCTACAAACCCAAGCTATTTTACTTTTTGATGCTGGCAATGTATGGCGGACAAATTGCTGTATTTGCAGTACAGGATATGCTGCTATTTTTCTTAGTTTGGGAGTTAGAATTAGTCCCTGTATATCTTATCCTTTCAATCTGGGGCGGTAAGAAACGTCTTTATGCCGCAACGAAGTTTATTCTCTATACTGCGGGAGGCTCTTTATTTATCTTGATCGCCGCTCTGACTATGGCATTTTACGGCGATACCGTGACTTTCGACATGAGGGCGATCGCCACTAAAGAATATGCCTTTAATCTGCAATTATTCTTATAT
>CAYXWE010000394.1:0-4458 GCA_964468145.1 uncultured Pleurocapsa sp. | reverse complement strand
AATGGCGGGAGGCGGATTTGAACCACCGACCTTCGGGTTATGAGCCCGACGAGCTACCAGACTGCTCTATCCCGCGACGACCTAATTACAATAACACAAACTATCTCAAAAAAGCAATTTTTCAATTTAACTAAGCCAGGAACATTGAAATAACGCTTATTTTGCTTGAGTATCAAACAGTTCCTGGTGATGTGCTTAGAGAAGGCAAGAAACTAACTATTTGCGGAAAAATAATAATTAAAGCTAAAACTAAAAGTTGCAGCAGAATAAAGGGAATTGCTCCGCGATAAATATCTTCTGTTTTAAGCTCTGGTGGTGCTACTCCTCGTAAATAGAATAGAGCGAAGCCAAAAGGCGGAGTTAAAAAAGAGGTTTGTAAATTAGCCCCAATAATCACGCCATACCATACCAAATCTATACCCAACTGCTGGGCTACGGGTGCAAATATAGGAATAACAATAAAGGCAATTTCAAAAAAATCGATAAAAAAGCCTAAGAGAAATATAACCAGCATATTAACCAGCAAAAAACCAATTGTTCCCCCAGGAAGATCGATCAAGAGATCGGACATAAATCTTTCTCCACCCAGACCCCTAAAAACCAAACTAAAGGCAGTAGAGCCGAGCAAGATAAACATTACCATCGTAGTAATCCGCATTGTGGCATCGCAGACTTCTCTCAGTGCAGCCCAATTCAACTGACGGTTAACCGCAGCCAAGATTATTGCCCCCATCGAGCCTAACGCCCCTGCTTCTGTTGGAGTGGCAATGCCCAAGAAAATACTACCCAACACCACCATAATCAATAGTAAAGGTGGCAACATTACCGTGATTACTCTCACCAGTAATTTTTTACCACTAATTCTGACGCTAGCTGGTAATGCGGGAGCAACTTCTGGCTTGAGATATGCCACGACGAGGACATGGAGAGCAAAAGCTGTCGCCATCATCAACCCAGGAATTAATGAGCCAATAAATAAATCCCCTACAGGAATACCTAATTGATCTCCTAACACCACCAACACCACGCTGGGGGGAATAATTTGTCCGAGGGTTCCCGATGCCACGATTACTCCTGCAGCTAATTTTTTGCTGTAGCCATAGCGCAGCATGATCGGCAAAGAAATCAAACCCATTGCCACCACCGTTGCAGCTACTACTCCTGTAGATGCAGCCAGTAACGCCCCCACAATCACGACAGCCAAAGCCAAACCACCCCTGACTCTGCCAAACAGAATACCCATAGTTTCCAGGAGCTTTTCGGCAATGCCTGTTTTTTCTAGCATCGATCCTAGAAAAATAAAATAGGGAATTGCTAAGAGGGTATAGTTAGCCATGATGCCAAAAATACGACTGGGCATGGCATTAAAGAAGCTGAAATTAAATTCTCCTACTGCTGCGCCAATGGCAGCGAATAAAATAGCTACTCCTCCCAAAGAAAAAGCTACAGGAAAACCAATGGATAGTAAAACCAATGCCCCTGCAAACATTGCTAACCCTAACCAGTCATAACTCATGTTAGCTATCCTCCCCATTGGTAATATTTTGGTAGATATTCCAGTTCTTAATTGCTTCTGAAATACCTTGAAGAATTAACAAAACAAAAGCTAAGATGATGGCAGATTTGATTGGATAGCGGGGTAAGCCACCAGGATCGGGGGATATCTCTCGTATTTTCCAGGAATTGATTACCGTACCCCAGGAATAGTAAATTATTAACGAGCTAAAGGGAATGAGGAATAAAATATTGCCTAAAAAATTAGCCAGAGCCTGACGGCGACGACTCCAGCCTTTATAAAATATATCTACCCGCACGTGTTCGTTATATTTGAGGGCATAAGCTGCACCAAATAAAAACACTGCATCAAATAAATACCACTGTATTTCGATTAAAGCATTGGAAGTAAGATTGATTCGGACAATACGCCCCAGGTATCGACCAACAACATTCCAAACTCCTACCGCTACCATCAACAGTACCAGCCAGTAGGTCAGACGACCAATCCATTCGTTGAGTAGATCGATCGCATCAGCTATTCGTAACAGTTTCCTCAAGTTTCTTCCTCAAGCGCAATCGATCGATTATCCTCCTTTCTCTATATTTGGACAAGAAAATTAAATTCTTCAATGCCGTTGAATCTAGTTACCTGCCTTCACAAGATCCGCAACAATCAGTAATATTCCGTTATCAGATTTAACTCCTACGATCGCGAGAAAAATTTCACGTTAGAGTTAGAGAGTTGGGGGTAAGTGCAGATTGACGAACGGCAAATAAAGTATGAAAGCAGCAAAGGATATTCTAATTGTTGGTGGTGGCGTAATTGGTTTGGCGATCGCCATTGAATTAAAACGTCGCGGGGCAAAAGTGACCGTCATCAGCAAAGATTTTGTCCAAGCTGCGGGAAATGCAGCAGCAGGAATGCTAGCACCGATGGCAGAGAAGTTGACCTGCGCTCCAATGGAAGAACTGTGCTTGCGTTCTCGTTGGCTATATCCAGAATGGGCGCAAAAGTTAGAGGAATTAACGGGAATAGATATCGGCTATCTTCCCTCTGGTATTTTGGCACCAGTTTATCGCGAACCAGAATTAATCCCAGAAGAAGATAATGCAGTGTGGCTAGATCGGCAGACAATTAAATTATATCAGCCAGGATTGGGCGATCGCGTGGTGGGTGGTTGGTGGTATCCCGAAGACGGACAGGTAGATAATCGCTGTTTAATGCGATCGCTTTTGCAAGCTGCTCAAACTTTAAATATTGAGATTAAAGAAGGAGTCAGCGTTAAAGCAATCCAACAAAAACAAGGCAAGGTTCAAAGCGTTTTAACCGATATTGGCGCATTAGAAGCAGAGCAATATGTTTTGGCTGCGGGTTCTTGGTCTGGTCAAATTTATCCTTTACCCGTCTATCCCGTCAAGGGACAAATGCTATCTTTAAAGATGCCCTCCATGGTGCATCAACCATTTCCCTTACAGAGAGTTTTGTATGGTGAGGGTATTTACCTCGTTCCGCGACAAGATGGCAGATTAATTGTTGGTGCTACGGTAGAAATAGTAGACTGGACTCCTTTTAACACTCCTTCGGGAGTTCAAACATTACTAAATAAAACTATAGAACTATATCCTGCTGCTGCTGACTGGCAAATTGAAGAATTGTGGTGGGGTTTTCGTCCTGGTACGCCCGATGAATTGCCGATTATCGGTCGTAGTAGCTGTGACAATCTTTTTCTGGCAACGGGACACTATCGCAACGGTATTTTACTCGCGCCCATCACGGCTTCTTTAATTGCGGAACTAATTCTCGAACAAAAATCCGATCCTCTCCTAGCAAAATTTAGCGATCGACGTTTTCATCAACCAAGTACTATGACTATCAGCAATCTAGACAGCACTACTCCCAAATATTCTCTACAGATTGAAGAATCAACATCTCCCACACCTCTACCCGCTGCAGAAACCTCTTTATTATCCGAATCAGATATCGTTGAAGATTCCAATAAACTTACTATAGCGGGGAAAACTTTCAATTCTCGCCTCATGACTGGTACGGGAAAATATTCTAGTATGGAGGCGATGCAGCAAAGCGTAGCTGCTAGCGGTTGCGAAATTGTCACCGTCGCAGTCAGAAGAGTACAAACTAAAGCACCAGGACACGAAGGATTGGCTCAAGCTTTAGATTGGTCAAAAATTTGGATGCTGCCCAATACCGCAGGTTGCAAAACCGCTGAAGAGGCAATCCGAGTCGCTCGTTTGGGTAGGGAAATGGCGAAGTTATTGGGACAAGAAGATAATAACTTTATCAAGCTAGAAGTTATCCCCGATGCTAAATATTTGCTTCCCGATCCTTTTGGGACATTGAAAGCAGCAGAAAAACTGGTGGAAGAAGGGTTTGTGGTCTTGCCTTATATCAATGCCGACCCCTTGTTAGCCAAGCGTTTAGAAGAGGTGGGATGCGCCACCGTAATGCCTTTAGGTTCTCCCATCGGTTCGGGGCAGGGAATTAATAATGCAGCCAACATTGGTATTATTATCGAAGAAGCAAACGTTCCTGTAGTAGTAGATGCGGGTATTGGTACGCCTAGTGAGGCTGCCTTGGGTATGGAAATGGGTGCAGATGCCCTACTAGTTAATAGCGCGATCGCTTTAGCGAAAAATCCTGTTGCCATGGCGCGGGCAATGGGGTTAGCAGCAGAAGCAGGGAGGTTAGCTTATTTATCGGGTAGAATCCCCGTAAAACAATACGCCACCGCTAGCTCTCCTCAGACTGGAACGATCGGTTAGGGCGAGTTCGGGATAAGAGAATTTATCGATGACTAATGACTAATAACTAATAACTATTGAACAAATGATACCCGATCTACCGATCGCGCCTAGGTCTAATAATTCCAGCAAAAAGTCCAATTTAGGGCGTTGCTGAATTGTAATGTTTTAAATAAAAGTAGGAAGACTTTTGAACCTCAA
>CAYXWE010000393.1:0-4461 GCA_964468145.1 uncultured Pleurocapsa sp. | reverse complement strand
CTCTATTTGAATTTGCTCCCGATGGCAAACTACTGCGGAGTCATTCCCATAGTGTTCCTGGGTTTTCGTTTATCCACGACTTCATGATTACTCCTAAGTACGCCATATTTTTTCAAAATCCCGTTAACTTTAATCCTTTTCCCTTCTTGTTGGGGATGCGGGGTGCGGGAGAATGCGTCGAGTTTCAACCCCAAAAACCTACCACTGTTATTTTAATTCCTCGCGATCCTAATAACAAAGAGATTAAAACCTTTAGCGTAGAGTCTGGCTTTGTTTTTCATCATGCCAATGCTTTTGAGCAAGATAATCAGATTTGTATTGACTCGATCGCTTATCAAACATTACCCCAAGTACAGCCTGACTCCAACTATAAAGAAGTAGACTTCGATAGCCTCGATCCCGGTCAACTATGGCGATTTACTCTCAATCTTGATGATGGTAGCGTGCAGCGAGAAATGTTAGAGAGTCGCTGTTGTGAATTTCCCACCCATAACCCCAATAAAGTAGGTAGAGAATATCGCTATCTATATATAGGTGCAATACCAGAAGATACTGGCAGCAATGCCCCGCTTCAGGCTATTCTCAAACTAGATCTAGAAACGGGAGAGCGTGAAGTACATTCCTTTGCTCCTGCTGGTTATGTTAGCGAACCTATTTTTGTACCCAAACCGAACGGTAAAAGTGAAGATGCAGGATGGGTACTGACCTTAATTTACGATGGCGCAAAACACCGTTCTACCCTAGCTATTTTAGATGGAGAAAACCTATCAGGGGATGCGGTGGCACTATTACACCTTAAGCACCATGTTCCTTATGGTTTACATGGTAGTTGGTGCGATGAAGTGTTTAAGAATTAACAATTAAGAATTAACAATTAAGAATTAACAATTCAGTTTTTATACCGCTGCCAAAAATTAGATGAGGAAGTTTATTCGTAATTTCCTCATTTCCTCATTTTTTAACTCTCTCGACTCTCTTAACCAAACTTATAATGCTTCTTCACGGGCTGGTTAACCTTCCAAGTACAAGACATTCCTGCAGGAAAAGTTACCAAATCTCCTTTGCCCATAGTCACCGCTTCCCCACCATTGGGAATCACAATTACATCTCCCGCCAAAAAATAACAAGTTTCCGCTTCATCATAACTCCAGGGAAATTCCGATACCTCTTTTGACCAAATAGACCAATCAAATACCCCCAAATCTTGAAGTTGAGCTTCACTGGGTTGAGATATTACAGAAATAGTTGCTGTTTGCTGATTCATAGTATTTGATGAGTAGATGATACTAAAATAATTATTAAGACATATTATTATATTAAGTCTTCAAACAAGGTAATTTAATGCTGAGAAATTAGTCTTGAGAGCCTTGCTATACTAAGCATCATCAATTATTACTTTTAAAACCTAACTTTAGCTAAGATATGCAGCCTACCGATCAAAGTAAGTTTACTGAACAAGCCTGGGATGCGATCGTAAAATCCCAAGAAGTTGCCAAATTATTTCAGAATCAAAACTTAGAGGTAGAGCATTTGATTTTGGCAGCGATCGAGCAAGAAGGACTAGCCAAAACTATTTTAGAGAAAGCCAATGTAGATTTAGTTCGTTTCAAACAACAGCTAGAAATGTTCACCAAACGCCAGCCGAGGATTGGTTCGGCGCAGCTATACTTAGGGCCAAGTTTAGACCGAATGCTAGATCGGGCAGAAGCTTGTCGTACTAACTGGGACGACCAATTTATTTCCATCGAGCATATTCTAATGGGATTCGCCGAAGATGCGCGAATTGGCAAAAAAACTCTACGCAGCTTCAATATTGAACCCCAAGACCTCGAAACAACAATTAAATCGGTTCGGGGTACACAAAAAGTAACTAAGCAAAATCAAGAAGAACAGTATCAAGCCTTAGAAAAATACGGGCGAGATCTAACGGAAGAAGCCAAAGCAGGCAAACTAGACCCCGTAATTGGTCGCGATGAAGAAATTCGACGCACAATCCAGGTATTATCCCGCCGACAAAAAAATAACCCCGTATTAATTGGCGAACCTGGTGTGGGTAAAACCGCGATCGCCGAAGGATTAGCCCAGCGCATTGTCAATGGAGACGTTCCCGAATCTCTCAAAGAGCGTCAGTTGATTTCTCTAGATATGGGTAGTCTGATTGCAGGGGCGAAATATCGTGGGGAATTTGAAGAACGTTTGCGGGCGGTTTTAAAAGAAGTAACCGAATCTAGCGGACAGATTGTTTTATTTATTGATGAGGTTCACACTGTTGTTGGTGCGGGTTCGCGAGAAGGCTCTGGATCGATGGATGCGGGTAATTTACTCAAGCCGATGTTAGCGCGGGGAGAATTGCGCTGTATTGGGGCAACTACCTTAGATGAATATCGCAAGCACATTGAAAAAGATCCTGCTTTAGAAAGACGTTTCCAGCAGGTATATGTCAAACAACCCTCCGTTGAAGATACTATTTCAATTTTGCGGGGACTCAAAGAAAGATACGAAGTACATCACGGGGTAACAATTACAGACTCTGCCTTAGTAGCAGCAGCAACTCTATCTCATCGTTATATTACAGATAGATTCTTACCCGATAAGGCGATCGACTTAATAGATGAAGCAGCAGCTAAGTTGAAAATGGAGATCACTTCTAAACCCAGCGAATTAGAAGATATGGATCGCCGTATTATGCAGCTAGAAATGGAAAAAGCTTCTTTGACGGGAGAGAATCAGCGTCCTGGAATGTTGACCGTAGATAAGGCTGCCAAAGAAAGATTGAGTAAGATTCAAGCAGAAATTGATACTTTAAAAGGCAAACAAAGCGGATTATCAGAACAATGGCAGTCGGAAAAGGGCTTATTGGATGAAATCAACGCTCTCAAAGAAGAAGAAGAAAAGACACGCTTACTGTTAGATAAAGCAGAAAGAGCTTTCGATCATGAAAAAGCTGCTCTGTTGAAATATGGCAAACTAGAAACTATACAACGGGATTTAGAAGCGAAGGAAACCAAACTGATCGATCTTCAATCAAAAGGCACAACTCTTTTACGAGAACAGGTCGCAGAATCTGATATTGCTGAAATCGTGGCGAACTCTACAGGAGTACCAATCAATCGCTTATTAGAATCAGAAAGACAAAAGTTACTTCAACTAGAAGGACACCTGCACCAAAGAGTCATCGGACAACAAGAACCCGTAGAAGCAGTATCTGCAGCTATAAGAATGGCTAGGGCGGGTATGAACGATCCCGATCGCCCTATCGGTTCGTTTTTATTTATGGGTCCAACAGGGGTGGGTAAAACGGAATTAGCAAAAGCCTTAGCAGCCTTTCTCTTTGATAGTGAAGATGCGATGGTGCGGATCGATATGTCCGAATATATGGAGAAACACGCTGTATCTCGTTTGGTAGGCGCGCCTCCAGGGTATGTCGGTTTTGAGGAAGGAGGACAATTAACCGAAGCTGTACGCCGTCGTCCTTATAGTGTAGTGCTGCTGGATGAAGTAGAAAAAGCCCACAAGGATGTATTTAATATATTGCTGCAGGTGTTAGATGATGGCAGAATTACCGACTCGCAAGGACGAATGGTAGATTTTCGTAATGCCATTATTGTGATGACTAGTAATATTGGCAGCGAACATATCCTAGATGTCAAAGGGGAAGACCGAGACTACGACAAGATCCAGAATCGAGTTACTCAAGCCCTACGAAATCATTTCCGTCCTGAATTTATTCAACGTATTGATGACGTGATTATTTTCCACGGCTTGAAAAAATCAGAACTCAAAGAGATTGTCGCTATTCAAATCAAAGGTATTCAACGCTTGCTAAAAGAGCAAAAAATTACCATCGAACTATCTCCCGCAGCCCAAGATCGCATTGTAGATATTGGCTACGATCCTGCTTTTGGGGCGCGTCCTCTAAAACGAGCCATCAGAAGAGAATTGCAAAATCCGATCGCGACTAAAATTTTAGAAAATAGTTTTACCCCTGGGGATAAAATTATGGTCGATTTTATTGATGGTAAGCTGACCTTTAATAAGGCTGTTCCCATGTTGTTAGAGATAGAAACAGCCAAGCCCCTAAAAACAGTTAAACCTGATAATCAAGGGCGAAAAACTACCATTATCGAAACCACGAAGAAGCCTAGAGAAAATAAACCACCTAAAACCGACGACAAACCAGAGGTTGTTTCTTCCGAGACATAATAATTAATTATCGATCGCCTTACGAGTAAATAACTAATTAATCCTTACGTATCCGCATTAATTAGGGATGGAATTCTAAAATAGATAAAAATAATGACTTCTAGTCTGACAATTTTAGAATTAGGGCGATCGCTATGACAACTGATATTCAAACCTCTACACCAGCAGGAATGGAAGCCACAAAAAGAGGTTTACCCGTCACTATTATCGCTGGCTTTTTGGGTAGGGGGAAAACTACGCTGCTAAATTACGTCGTGA
>CAYXWE010000392.1:0-4462 GCA_964468145.1 uncultured Pleurocapsa sp. | reverse complement strand
CATCATGACCTACCATACTCAAGGTAATTCTTGTTCGCAACACGGACTACTCTATCAAGGTAAAACAGTTTGTGATGGAGAGATTAAGCTACGGCGTTGTTCGCAATGTCGTCTTGCAGTTGCAGGTATGCACCCTACTTTGGCTAGTTTATTTGCACTTTGGTCGCCATCCCGGATGGATATCAATCGCTCTAATGTCGTAAGTCGTCTTCTCACTACTAGGAAGATGACAGAAATATTTCGCGATAGCTGGCTAAAAATGCTCGATCTTGTGGATGCACTCCACGTTCATGCTGAATGGGTAGAAAAATTAGTTTTATGCAACGCTGCACCACCCGACAAAGTTTATTTTTTTCGTACGGGAAGTCCCAATACCATTGAAAATAAAAACTCCAGAAGACCTTTAGAAGATGGGGTTTTAAAGTTAGTATTCGCTGGTCGAACCACTCATATTAAAGGTATTCACGTTCTGATTGAAGCAATAAAATCTCTTCCTGTAGATTTACCAGTCGAAGTGGATTTCTTTTGTGCAACTATTAGTTGGCAAGAAAAGGAATATGGTGAAAAAGTTAAGAGACAATTGGAATCAGATCCCAGATTTAATGTTCGGTACGGCGTACCCAATAATCAATTATTAGAGTTGTTGAGTAACTACGATTTTTGCGTTATTCCTTCTATATGGTTAGAAACAGGGCCACTTACGGTGTTAGAAGCTTTTGCAGCAGGTATACCCGCGATCGGTAGTCGTCTTGGCGGTATTGCTGAGTTAGTTCGAGATGGTGTAGATGGATTGTTATTTGAACCAGGTAATAGCCAAGAATTGGCTTCGGTTATTCAACGCTTAATCAGCGAACCAGAACTAATATTAAAGCTTAAGAATAATGTCCAATCTCCCAGAACCATGGCACATTTAGCTCGCGATACATTAACTATGTATGAAACTTTGATACCTCAGGTTGAAATTGTTTGATTCCTGTTCCTTGTTCGATTTATAAACTATTTTTGCTAATTAAATTATGCAGATTAATGTTGTGGCAGATCCGCACATTTCTGTTCCACCAGAACGTTACGGGGGTACAGAAAGAATTGTCGGGCTTTTGTGTAAAGGATTGCAGCAAAGAGAGCATCAAGTAACTTTAATGGCTGCACCAAAATCGAAAAACTACGGCAAATTAGTTACTCATCTTCCTCCTAATAATAATTCTTATTTGTCTCGTGCATACCGTAAAAGCTTATTTCAATTAATTAGCTTCAAAGAGATGCTACGAACAGATGTTATTTGTAATTTTGGCAGAATAGATTATTTATTAACTTTATTAAAGTTTAATAAGCCTTTAGTTTTAACCTTTGAAAATCCTATCTTAAAAGAGGAAATAGCTTGGCTACTTAAGCATCGTTCGCGAAAAATATTACTTATCGGTATTAGTAACCATCAAAGAAAGCACGTATCCCATCTTGGGGAATGGCGAACAATATATAACGGAGTTGATACCAGTCAATTTGCTTTTAAAGAATACTCAGAGAAAGAACCCTATCTAGCCTTTCTAGGCAGACTAACACACAATAAAGGAGTTCATTTAGCAATTGAAACAGCAAAAGCTACGGGAATAAAACTAAAGATTGCGGGGAATATTTCTAACGAACCAGGGGGAAAAGAATACTTTGAGACTCAAATAAAACCCCATCTAGACGATCCTCAAATTGAATGGATTGGTACAGTTAACGATCGCCAGAAAAATGAGTTTTTAGGTAATGCGATCGCCCTTTTAGTTCCAATTCAATGGGACGAACCCTTTGGCATAGTAACCATTGAAGCTATGGCTTGTGGGACTCCAGTAATTGCCATGAATCGAGCATCCATGCCAGAGATAATTAATCATGGAGTAACGGGATTTCTTTGTCGAGATGTGAAAGAAATTATCGAAGCTGTTGGACAAATAGATCGAATCGATCGCCGAAACTGTCGTGAAGAATGCGAACGACGTTTTAGTACCGAGGTAATGGTTAATTCTTATCTCAAAGTTTTTCAAGAAGTTAGTCAGATGTAATTATTATTTGATGTTCTGTTTATTAGTCGCGATCGCCGAGAAAAAGTTTTGGCACAAATTAATTCTGGAAGTAGTTTGAGTCTTTGATTTTAGGCAATGGATTGATATGAACCAAGATTCTCCACCAAAAATTCTCATCGCTCTGACTTCTCTGTGTGCGGAAGGTACGCCAATTTTAGTATTAGAAATGTGTCGTTGGTGGCAAAAATGGGGCATTCAACCCAAGATAGTCACCCTCAAGGAGCAGCCTACCGACCTCAGCCAAGAGTTTCAGCATTTGGGAATAGATGTGCAAAACATTACTCTGCCAACTAAAGGTTATTGGCGTTACGGTCAATTAATTAAGACTTTTTATCAAATCGCCAAACAATTTAAACCCGATGGTTTTTTATCCATGCCTTTGGGTTGGCACACCTTTATGGCTTATGGTGTGCGTTTGGCGGGGGTTAACAAAATTGCTGCTCACGTAGGAAACTATCCACCCTATTGGACAAAGACTGCCTTTGAGAAATTCAAGCTAGAAATTCAGTTAGGTAGACCTGTAACCAATAAATTAATTTGCTGTAGCAACTATGTTCGCGATGGAGTTGTAGAACACTTTAAGGTGAATAACTCTGAAGCGATCGCCGTATATAATGGTTGTCCGATCGAAGAGATAGCCAGTAGGGCGCAAGCCAAACAACACTCGAAATCAGAGCAGTTGATTATTGGCATGGTGGCGAGACTAGAACCCCATAAAGATCAACCTACTTTAATTAGGGCAGCTAGTATCCTCAAACAACGAGGGATTAATTTTGTGGTGCAGTTGATTGGTGAGGGCAGTCGTCGTGCTGAATACGAAAAGCTGATTGCCACCGAGGGAGTAGCAGACTGCGTACAACTCCTGGGAATGCGGAGAGATATTCCCGAATTATTGGGTCAAATGGACGTTTTTGTCTTTTCTGCCAAACCAGACGAAGGATTGGGTATTGCCCTGATTGAAGCTATGGCAGCAGAAGTAGCGATAATTGCTACTGATGTTGGTGCTTGTCAAGAAGTCCTAGAAGAAGGAAAGCTGGGCTATTTCGTCCCCGCCCAAGATCCAGAAGCCCTAGCAGATGCGATCGCCCTGGTAGCCCAACAACCCGAAGTAGCTAAGAATAAAGCCCGACTAGCTAAAGAAAAAGTCTTACAAGAATTTTCCATCGAACAGATGGCAAAACAATATATCGATTGTTTGGGGGTTGGTTAAATGGTTTTGCAACAAACAAGCCAGAAGAAAAAAGTACTTCATGTCCTTAACGGTTTACCTTATGGAGGTAACGAAAATTTATGTCTGCAAATCTTACATCATGCTCCTGACGACGTAGAAAATATCCTGCTCAATCTTAATTCTCAGCGTTTGGAGATGTTGCACCTATTCGAGGAAGTACCAAATTTAACGATTATCAATCAGGACTACAAACGCGATCGCCGTTTATCTTTTATTTTGGATGTGGCGAGGAAACTGAGAAAAATAAAACCCCAAGCCGTTCTTAGTTATGCCTTTGGTATGCACCTTTTTGTGGGTCTGGCAGCACGCCTGGCGGGAATATCTAGAATCGCTGCCCGTGCGGGAAATACCCCCCAGCGAGAACCATCTAGGCTCAAAATATGGAAACTGATTCTTTGGTTTTCTCGACTGCTCAAGATTCCGATTTATTCCTGTTCGGATACAGTTCATAGTTCTCTACAAGCCCTAACTCAACTTCCCCAAAAATCTCATTCCATTAGTAATGGTTGCGATGTTAAAGCGATCGCAACTAGAGCGCAAACCAGCAGACAGAAACGTGCTGCTGACTCGCCTACAGTTATTGGGATGGTTGCCCGTCTCAATACAATTAAAGATCATCAAACATTGATTCGTAGTTTTAGTCTCGTTCAACCTCAGTTTCCCGACACCCAATTATGGCTAGTAGGAGATGGAGAACAAAAACAGACCTTACAAAATTTGGTAGAGGAGCTAAACTTGAGCGATCGAGTAGTTTTCTGGGGCGATCGCTCTGACGTACCAGAACTACTAGGACAAATGGATATTTATGCTTTTAGTACTACCGAAGAAGAAGGTTTTGGGATTGCTTTGATTGAGGCGATGGCTGCCAAACTTCCAATAGTAGCGACTCAAGCTTCCGCTTGTTGTGAAGTTCTCGGTCGAGGTGAGGGGGGAATTTTAGTTCCTGGCAAAGATGCTGAAGCATTAGCACAGGCTTTTACTAGTCTATTGACAACAAAAAAAACCAGGATAGAGTGGGGAAATAAAGCTTATCAATATGCTTTAGCTAACCACGATATTCAACAATGTGCCGATAAATGGTATTCAGTTTTACTCAGTAATTAGGAAAAATCAACAATAAAAGCTATAGCAATCCTAAATGATTTATGAAAAACTCTCTTCT
>CAYXWE010000391.1:0-4463 GCA_964468145.1 uncultured Pleurocapsa sp. | reverse complement strand
AGGATTTCTTGCAGTTGTCCTCTAGTATTCTTATTGAGAGCTTCTAAATCTTCTGACGAACAAGCCACAAAATGAGGAGTGGGTTTCAAATCTATACCCAAAACATCTTCACCCGACCATTCTTGGTGCAATCCCCAAGCCAAAGCAGCAAGTTCCGATTCATAATCGATCGCAAAACTATCTAATTGATGTCGCCATTTTTGCTGCTCTATTTCTGGCTTGTTGTTACTCAAATTAAACATAGTTTAAAAACAGAATTGGGTCTTGTAAAGGATACAGCAGTGAATGATTATTTGACTGCACCATCTCCTATAATCTTCTGAGTCTAAACTAAAGTCAAATCTCAATCGCTTATTTAAGTTATTGTAAAATCTTGTAGCTCAAATATTCTAAATTTCGCATTCCATACTAGCAAAACTAATGGCATTAAAACCAAATGCCAACATCAAAGGCATGGGAGACATCCATAAATAGCTACAGACTAAAGATAGAATACTCACCCCAGCCGCGGTCGCGAGTAGTCTTTGTTCGCTACTACTCAAACCTTTTTCGCTTTTAATCAACCGCATAACTTTTTGAGGAATGGGTTCTGGCATTACGCAGTTGGGAGGAAAAGCCCAATAACTGTCATAACGTTCGCGAACTAAATCTGTCCAGCCATTGCGATCGCACCATTCTTGAATCCATTCGTCGTGAAAGTGTTGCATAAATTTTGATAAAAACTTGAGCTATTGAAATCGCGAAGAAATTAAAGGTTTAAATATCTGTCGATTATTTACTGTCTTAATAGACTAGCAAAATCACTATTTTTTTGAAATAGTTATCTCTCAATCCGTAACAAACCTTAAATGACATTACTTAACAAATATAGAGCAATGAGCATAATTACTCATTTGTTTTTAGAGGGTATTCAATTTATGACAATATTTAGTTCTAGAAAATAATGCAAACTATCGCTGAATTATCAAAATACAAGATATCAATTCCATCAGCAATTTTAGTTTTTCTCAAGAAACTATCGCCCCATTACTAAACTTACTTGGGGTACAGATAAAATCTAACTTAATATCCCAAGGATCTATTGGTAATTCTTCAATGTAGGCAAAATCAAAAACAATACCAATAGTAGATATTTTAGAGACTGAAGGGGAACTAAGTAAGCGATCGTAAAACCCTCCCCCATAACCCAAACGGTACTTACGGCGATCGCAAGCAACAGTAGGAACAAGAATTAAATCTGCCGAGCTAGAAGCAATAATTGGAGCAGTATCTAAAGGTGTTTGAATACCATATTTATCTTTTATCAAAGTATCTCCAGTTCGCCATAAATGCCAGACCAAAGACTTACCGACACAACGAGGAAAAGCCCAGTTTTTATTAAAAGAAAATAAAGAACTTAAATCTGCTTCTTGACGATAACTAAAGTAGGCAAAAACTGTTGTCGCTTTCTTAAATAAAGCTAAAGTTTGCAGGCGATTGCAAATTAAATGACTCTGATTTTGCCATTGGGTTGGTGAAAGTTCTTGTCTCTGTTTTAAGATCTTTTTTCTTAATACGACTTTATTTAATTGGGTCATAATTATGGATTATTTATTATTTACTGATTGAAAAGTTTCCAAGCTTCGATAAATCTTCCCTGCATCACCGCAGATGCCCCACGAAGAGTAGCTATTTCAGGAATATTAGGATTGATTCGATCGGCGATATTCAAAGCAACATCCGCTGATTTGGGTTGCCAGTCATAAAGATGCACAAAGGCTAAATAAGCATAACCAAAAGGATTTTGCGGATCTAAGTCTGTAATCTGACGAAAAGAAGCGATCGCGCCATCGACATCTTGCTGTAGTACTCTAGATAAGGCAATGGCATATAGCCAGTCTATTTTTTGTTGTTGATTGATTTGATCGCTTTTCAGACGATAGGTTAAAGATAACTCTGCCTGCTGGAGATAATCTTGTCGGGCATCGTACTGATTGATACGGGCAGTTTGAGCAAAAACAGGTTCTAAACCCTGAATGCTTGCTGCCATTTTGGGTGCTGTATTACGCAACTGACTGACTAAATCTAATTCTGGTGCGGGAGTGGCAACTGCTTGTGGATCGATGGTAATAGCTACGGGGGCAAAATCTATTGCTTGGGTTTCTCCTGTATCTCTATTTAAATAGGTAGCTTCTAGATCGTACTTTCCTGGCTGTATATCTGCTGGGGCTAGCATGGCGGTTCTTTCTGTAACCTGCAAAATAGAATCGTCGTTGGTAACAGGAATTATTGCACCCATGCCGATGGCGCGATCGTGTATCCAAAAAGCATCGGGATTGGTTTGGTGTCTCCAGGTTAATAAAACAATACCAGATTGTAAGTTAGCGCGATCGCCGGCAAATTCATAGGTGACGGGAATCGGTACGCCAGGAGGGGAGGAGGTGGGCAGAGAAAAGAGTTGGAGAGAGGGAGACTTGGAGACGGGGAGACTTGGAGAAGGGGAGACTTGAATTAAAGGGCGATGGCGATGATAAAGTTTTAGTAGGCTATCATCGGGTAATTCCCAGGTTTGGTGTAGTTTAAAGTTTTTTCCTTGTTCGATTAGAGCTACCATTGCAGGTTGAGATTCGGGAATCGATCCTTGTTCCCCTGTTTTGGTAATAAACCAATCAAGCGATCGCGAATCTTGCAAGATTTCTGACTCTCTAACCCCTACTTGACGACCAGAAATATGAGCATTATTTTGTTTGCCATAGAAAGAGAAATTATGTTGGTTTATTTGGGTAGTAGAAGGTAAAACTCCCAGTACAGTGCGCAAATAAGGAGATATTTTGCTGATTTCGGCAATGACTTCGGGATGGGGATAGGGCTTTCCTGTATAGGGATAGCGTTGAGTGCGGGGGCTAAATTTACTGGCAATATTACTAACACCTAAAGGAAAAATATTTAACAGCATTAAAATAATTCCCAGACTGGCAGTTATCCAAAGGATATATTTACGCCAGCGATTGCGCCAAGATAACAAACTCACTGCTAAAACTAGAGATAGTACAGGTAATAGGGGGAGAATATAACGGGCATCCTTATTTATATTGAGAGAAGAAAGAAGATAACCACCAACTAAGAAAACTACCAACCAGATCCAGGTTTGTCTGTCAGTGTAAAGCCTGTTACTAGTACTACTTCGTCGATAGATATATTTACGACACCAGTAAACTAACAATCCCGTCAGGGGAATTAATAATAAATGCCAAGAAAGTAAATAGGGTAAAATCTTGAGATAGTAAGTCCAAGCATCTAAAGTAGTTAATGCGGGATCTCCTTCAGCGATCGCAGAATCTACCGTTGCGCGTTTGCCAGAAGTTAAAATCAACAGCCAGTTAGTACGATACCAGGGAAAAGCGATCGCCACACCTACCAGCAAGGATGTAACTAATTGAACTAAACCCATCCATTGACGCTGACGCAAAAAATTAATCCCTACCCATACCAAAGGTAAAAATAAAAAGAATAAAGCGGTTTGCTTCATCAAGATAGCTAAACCAAAGGATACACCCCACAAAATTCCCCAAATCCAGCTAGAGAAACTTTTACCCCAAGCGAAAAAATAAATCGTCAGTAACCAATAGCTAAAGACAACTGCCGTAGTCAGAGGATAATCAAGAATAAATTCTAGGCGATGATAATACAACCCAGGTAATAATTGACATAATCCTGCTGCCCATAAACCTGTAATAACATCAAATAAAATTACTCCCAACCCATAGACAGAAACCAGCAACACCGCACTATAAAACAACATAATCAAAGTCGCCGAATCTTCTGTCGTGCCAAAAATCATCAATGGTGCAGTCAAAATATAGTTGAGAGGAGGAATCTTACTCGATAGCAGCCAAAAACCACGCCACCATTGGCTACTCAACCACTGAGGAGTCTGTAAAGCCTCCCCATAATTCAAAACTCCATTGAGATAATCAGCCTGATCCCAGGCTGGCACAGAATGATCTAAAGCATACCAAAGGCGATCGCAAATTGCCCCCGCCAACCAGATCGAACCAATAATCAATAATCCTTTGCGCCAACTAAGTTGTTTCTTTTCTCCCACCAGATTTATTTACTTTGAGATAACTGCTTGCTCATTTTTACATGAGCTATTCCAGCTTCGCTAAACTCCTCTCCTTCAATTACGAACCCTAAATTCTGATATAGCTGGGCGATGTATGCCTGAGCATGAACTATCGCCATTGTTTTGTTTTGTTGAGCAATAATTTCGAGGGCAGTCAACATTAATTGCTTTGCTACTCCTTGCTTTCTCCCTTCTGGTAACACAGCTAATCTTTCTATCTTGGCAGTATGGCGATCGATTTCTCTGATTCTAGTTGTGCCTACCGCTTCATTGTTTATATAGGCTAATAACTGCGTCGCGCGATCGTCTAAACCATCAAATTCTAATTCTGCTGCTACTCCTTGTTCTTGCTGAAATA
>CAYXWE010000390.1:0-4471 GCA_964468145.1 uncultured Pleurocapsa sp. | reverse complement strand
ACAGATTATTATCGCAGAACAACATCACATAGCTGCTGTTTTCTGGGAAGAACAAGTTCAAGAATTAATTGTCGCTACAGGAAATCAACAAGTTAGTGATATTTACCTCGGTACGGTAGAAAATGTTATCCCTGGTATTGATGCTGCATTTGTTAATATTGGCGATAGCGAACGCAACGGATTTATCCACGTTACAGACTTAGGTCCATTGCGTCTGAAAAAGTCCGCAGCAGCAATTACAGAACTTTTAGTACCCCAACAAAAAGCTTTGGTTCAAGTAATGAAAGAACCAACGGGAAACAAAGGGCCTAGGCTAACGGGTAACATTACCCTCCCTGGAAGATACTTAGTTTTGATGCCCTATGGCAAAGGAGTTAAGCTTTCTCGTCGCATTAAAGATGAAAACGAACGCAGTCGTCTGCGGGCTTTGGCAATTTTGATTAAGCCTGCAGGAATGGGTCTTTTGATTAGAACTGAGGCAGAAGGCAAAGCAGAAGAAGCCATCATGGAAGACCTCGAATTTCTGCAAAAGCAGTGGGAATCGATTCAGTATCAGGCAAATTATGCCAAACCACCAGCTTTGCTCAATCGGGATGATGATTTTATTCAGCGGGTATTGCGAGATACTTTCACAGCAGAAGTTAATACTATTGTAGTAGATTCTACCGCAGGGGCAAAACGCATCAAGCAGCAGTTGAGTAATTGGGGTAGCGGACGTTCTCCTCAAGGGGTATTCATTGATTCCCATAAAGAACAGCAGCCTATTCTAGATTACTATCGCGTCAGCGCATCAGTGAGAGAAGCTTTAAAACCCAGAGTAGACTTGCCTTCTGGGGGATATGTTATTATCGAACCCACCGAGGCTTTAACCGTAATCGATGTTAACTCTGGCTCGTTTACTCGTTCGGCAACTGCCAGAGAAACAGTATTGTGGACAAACACAGAAGCAGCGACGGAAATTGCTCGTCAGTTGCGCCTGCGAAATATTGGCGGAGTGATTGTAGTTGACTTTATTGATATGGATACCCATCGCGATAAAATCAAGCTACTAGAACATTTCAACAAAGCACTAAAAGGAGACAAAGCTCGTCCTCAAATTGCTCAGTTATCAGAGCTAGGTTTAGTTGAATTGACTCGCAAACGTCAAGGCAAAAATATTTACGAGCTTTTCGGTCAAACTTGTCATACCTGCGGTGGTCTGGGACAAATTGCCCATCTTCCTGGCAAAGCAGAAGCAGAGTCAATCGAAACAGCACCGATTGTTATGCCTGCTGCAATCCGCGAACCCGTTAACAGTATTAGTATTCGTCCTGTGATTCCTGCTCCCACTGCCAAATCAGAACGCATTGAGTTGGCTAATAATTCAGCTACGAATGCCAAACAAGAAGATAGCGATCGCTCGCTAGAGTTGCTCGACCATCCTAGTTATCAAGACCGAGGAAGCAATAATGGCAATCGTCGCCGTCGTCGCAGTCGTCGTAACGATCTCTTAATTAAAGATGAAGCCCTAGAACTAGAAAATAACCAAGACCGAGACAGTGATAGCGATAATGACAGCGAAGAACGCAAGTCTCGCTTCGGCGGTCGTTCTTCTCGCCGAGATGAAGCAACTTTGGAAAAAGTTACAGTTGAAATGGGCGAACTAGAACAAGAGATGTATGCTCTGATGGGCATTTCACCTTTGATTTACCAAGATCGAGGAGAAACCGATCCCAAATCTGTTTTAGTTTATGTCAAAAAACCAGGAGAAGAATCGACTGTAGAAGAGGCAACTTCAGAATCAGCACCAAACCTCGCCGAAGTAGAAACCAATTCTGAAGCATCAGCAGATACAGAAGATGATTCTAAGCCAAAAACTAGAGCCAGAAAAACCAGAAGCAGAAAAAAAGCAGCAACAATAGAACCTGTAGTGGAAGCTAGGGAGGAAAAATCAACAGAAGATGAAAGAGAAACTGTTGCCCAGCCCGAATCTTTATCAACACCAGAAGTAGAGCCAGTAGAAGTGGAAACCGTTCCGAAAGTTCGTCGTCGCCGTCGCCGTCGATCTTCGGCTACCTCGCAAGCTTAATCGATTACCAGCTATCAATAGACTTATGCGCATGAATTATTAACTGAGTCTAGTTTTAGACAAATGACCAATAACAAATGACAAAAAACTATTAAATGAACGATCCTGAAAACTATTTGTGCCCATAGGTCTATTAATATTAACCATTGCTGATGTTTGATGATTCAATTCTGGCAGAATTTACTTCGCCAGATGTATCGATCGCAGGAATAGATGAAGTAGGACGAGGAGCTTTGTTTGGTTCGGTGGTGGCAGCTAGCGTGGTGTTGCCCCTAGGAGATATTCCCCGATTGGTTGCAGTCGGGGTCGCCGATAGTAAAAAGTTAACTGCAGCCAAACGCCAGAAACTCGTTCCTCTAATTCGAGAAATTGCAGTTGACTGTCATGTCAGCTTGGCTACCGCTGCTGAGATTGACGAAATGAATATCTTACAGGCTTCTTTACTAGCGATGAAGCGGAGCGTTTTGGCACTAAAAGTCGAACCCGATCTTTGTCTGGTGGATGGAAAATTTACGATTCCCGACTTACCCTTAGCCCAAAAAACCGTAATTAAGGGAGATTTGCGATCGCCTGTAATTGCTGCTGCCAGTATCCTGGCTAAAGTATGGCGGGATGAATTGATGGTTAATTTGGCAAAGAAATATCCAGAATACGATCTGGCACGAAATAAAGGTTATCCTACAGCATCTCATCGCCAGGCGATCGCTCAATATGGCATCTCTCCCGAACACCGTCGCTCTTTCAAATCCTGCAAAATTTAAATAAAGTTAAGTTATTGCGATACTAAAATCGACCAAAAGTATAATACTACAATAATATTTGTAGTATTAATATGATGTTTCCTATTAAGAGAATTTTTCGCCAATCTTTCAAAGTCTTAGGGCTTACTTTGATAGGTGCATCCATAGGTATATCTCCAAGTTTGGCCGAACTATCCCCCGAAGAAATCAACTCTATTGCCAGACAAACTACTGTTTTGATCGCCCCTGGATTAACTCCAGACTTAATCAAAGAGTTAGAAGAGAATCGTAACAATCCCCTGGCAAAAGATAGTGATGATGACGGTGTTTGGAATCCAGGTTCGGGAGTGATAGTGGGCAAACAACAAAATCGCTATTTTGTACTAACCGTTACCCACAACTTCAAACAAAGACATCTTAAACTAAATATCCCTTATGGTATTCGCACCAGCGACGGACGAGTTCATCCTATCTCTGAAGTAGACGATGGCAGAAATTGCCCTCTAGAAACAGAAATTACTAGTCAAAAATTAGTTAGGTTTGGCTGCTACTCTATTGCAGTTCCAGGAAGAGTAGCAGGCACAGATTTAGCGGTAGTTAGTTTTGAAAGCGATGCGGAATATCCCATTGCTTCTTTGGGAAATGTTGGCGATCTTCAGTTAGGGGATACAGTTTATGTCTCTGGTTGGCCAGATCCCGAAAAAGAAAAAGATGCGGTGACTGGCGAATGTCGCGGAAAAGTAGCCCAACGTCAACGTCGGTTAGCTTGGAGTCCTGTAACTCGGACGATCCTCCCCCAAGAAGGTGAGAACGGCTACAGTATTTTTTATATAGATTCTACCCGTCCAGGGATGAGTGGAGGCCCCGTAATAGACCAAAATGGGATGGTGGTGGGAGTCCACGGGCGCGGTTCTGCGGATAAAGGAGAACTAGTAAGAGAATACTGTTCGGTAGAAGAAAAAACATCCCAACAATTTGAATCAGAAGATATTGAAAAGGTAGTTACCGAAGCAGTTGGCTACGAACCGCCCATTTTATACCGTCAATTTAGCAGCGGGCAAAATGCCGATAATTTTAAGTCTTTGTGGGATGAGTTAGATATTAAAGTATTATTCAATCTGCAGCCACCAGGAGAAACTTTTATTGAAGCAGCAAGGACGCCTCTATTTGAGACTAATTCTGGTAGCGGTGTTGTCGATGTATCTTTGGAAAACGATCTCGTTGGCGCAGTGGATCTTGATGGCAAAGAAGATATGGTAGATGATGTCTACAAAAGTTTTTCTTTAAAAAATATGATTCGGGACGAACCATCTCCAGGATGCGATTTTTTATTGTTAGGTACTTCTTGTGAATAAATAAAGAGTTTTACTCAATTAATTAGCTTGTAAAAATGTGTTATTCAAGCCAAATAATTGATGTTTTGGCAATTGAATAACATTAATTCAGGATAAGATAATTTATCGAGAAGTCTAATTATTCGTTATTAGTCATTAGTCATTGGTTATTAGTTATTAATTATCGAGCAATCTCAAAATAATCTATCTTTATGGGCAAAATACTCAATAGAAAGCATCGATTTATGCTTAAGTGTAATTAAATTACCTTTTGCCGATTGAATAACGCAATGTTAATTATTTTAAAATCCCTGTAGAAAATATTTTTT
>CAYXWE010000389.1:0-4473 GCA_964468145.1 uncultured Pleurocapsa sp. | reverse complement strand
AGAGGTGGTGGGGGAGGACAGCCTGAGTTTATGAGTACTCACCCCGATCCTGGCAATCGTATTAACGAGCTACTGAGCATTATTAAGCGAGAATATCCTAGTGGTGTCCCTAACCGACTCGAAGAAGGAAAAACTAGATTTTACCAAATAGTAGAACCACGCCTTTAAATAGATAAATAACTAATAACTAATAACTAAAAATGGATATAACTACAATTTATTGGATTGTGCTTGCCATTATGGGATTGGGAGTCATTGGGGCAATTATTCCTGGATTGCCTGGCAGCAGCTTTATTTTAATTGCTATTTTAATTTGGAGTATTGCTACGGGGTTTGCGGGTATTGGCTTGCCCATGGTGTTGATATTTATAGTCTTGATTTTGAGTGCGGGAGTAGAATACCTAGCTCTTTATTTTGGACTCCAACAGTCTGGTGCGAGTAAATGGAGTAAATACGGTGCGGTAATTGGAATGGTTATGGGATTTGTCGGTTTGCTACCCGCTTTACCTATTGGAGGGCCTTTAATTGGAGTCTTGGTTGGTGCAATAGTTGGGGCATTTGTGGGGGAATATCTCTATCGTGGCAACTTGGATAATTCGGCTCGCGCACAACAGGCTTTCAAAGCTGCTGCGGGAATCGCGATCGCTTCGATTGTAGGTAACGTAATTGAAGCATTATTGGCAGCATTGGCGGTAGCAATCTTTGTTTACTCTACCTGGTCTTTTGTTTTTATTAATTAACGATACGCTCGAAACTTTGAGGCGCGTTTGAGAGCAACTATGGAGATTAAATCACCACTGTGGCGAGCTAGCAATTAACGCTTCTGCTTCTGCTCTACTTAGAGGTTTAGAAAAAAAGAATCCCTGACCATATTCACACTGTAATAATCGCAGTTGAGCCAATTGAGAAGTAGTCTCGATACCTTCTGCTATTACATCCATATTCAACATATGAGCCAAGGTAATAATGGCTTTGACAATAGCTGAATTATCGTCTGCCTGCATTTGACTGACAAACGAGCGATCGATCTTAATTGTATCTACAGGGAAGCGATGCAAATAGCTTAAAGAAGAATATCCCGTACCAAAATCATCAATACTAAACTGAATATCTTTCTTTCTTAAGTGGAGAATAATATCGGTAACCCGTTCTAGGTTATCAATCAAAGTACTTTCAGTAATTTCTAGTTTGAGAGATTTTCCTTGTAACCCAGTTTCTTCTAGAACGCTTTCTACTTTTTCAATTAACTCAGATTCTTGAAACTGCTGTCCAGAGAGATTAATACTCATCCTAATAGCTGGATGTTGGGGATATTTCAACTGCCATTCTCTAGTAGTCTGACAAGCTTCAAATAGCAACCAATTACTGAGAGGAATAATTAGACCAGTCTCTTCGCAGATAGGAATAAAATCTCCTGGTTGAATTTGTCCTTTGGTAGGGTGATTCCATCTAACCAAAGCTTCAAAACCCGATAAAATACCCAATTGCAGCGAAGTAATGGGTTGATAATAAACTTCAAATTCTTGTCTTTCGACAGCTCTGCGGAGATCGGTTTCTAGTTCTAATCTTTGTAAAGCGCGATCGCGCAAGGAGTTATCAAAAACCTCATACCTTGCTTTACCATGTTCTTTGGCACTGTACATAGTGAGATCCGCATCGCGCATAATATCCTCTGGCTTATCATAACCCACAGAAGAAAGAGCAATGCCAATACTGGCGGTGGTAAATAGTTCGTATTCGTCGATCTCAAAAGGAAAAGTCAAGGTCTGATAAATACTTTCTGCTACCAAAGTTGCCTCAGACTTACTCGAAATATTTTCCAGCAAAATGGTAAATTCATCTCCTCCCAAACGCGCTACTGTATCCGTTGGCGCGATCGAGTTTTCTAGACGACGAGCAATTTCAACTAACAGTTTATCTCCTACCAAATGACCGACACTATCGTTGACTACTTTAAAGCGATCTAGATCGAGAAACAAAACCGCAAACAAATAATTACTTTGATTTTGACTCCTCTTTAACTGTTGTTGTAGTCGATCCATAAATAAGGCTCGATTGGGTAATCCCGTCAAAGCATCGTGGAGAGCATCATGGAGTAGTTGTTGCTCCATTGATTTGCGTTCGGTGATGTCAACTATTTGATTGTTAAAATGAAGCGGTTTGCCATTTGGATCTCTAACCACTAGAACCTTGAGTAGAGTGTCCACAATACGCCCATCTTTGGCAATAAAGCGTTTTTCAACTTGAAAATTGGACTCTTTTCCCTCGATTAATTTTCGTTCCAAATTGCGGTGTACTTCCCAATCTTCTGGATGACTGATGTCTGCAAAAGAAACCCCCAATAGTTCTTTCGGGGAATATCCCAAAGCATCGCACAAAGCTTGATTGACTCTCTCGAATTTGCCCTTAAGACTACTTATAGCCATACCAATGGGAGCCATTTCAAAAGTGAGTCGAAACTGCTCTTCGCTTTTTTTCAGTGCTTCTTCAGCTTCTTTGCGTTTGGTAATATCTTCGGCAATACCCACAAAACGATTTACTCTGCCCATTACATCTCTAACAGGAAAAGCCCTTACCCTGACCCAACAGATCGATTCATCTGGTCTAATGATGCGGTATTCTTCTTCAAAATCGTCTCCCGTCCGAAATTGCGTTTCAATAGTAGCTAATGCTTTAAAAGAATCTTCGGGATGAATGGCAAATAACCAAGACTGAGGATCTTCGTACAGACTCTGACAGCTTCGTCCCCATACCTTTTCGTAGGTAGGACTAATGTAAAGTATTTCGTCTGTTTTAGCTGAAATAACGAAGAAAACTTCTCTAACATTCTCCGCAATTTGCCGAAAACGTTCTTCTCTTTCTGTTAGTTCGAGAAATTCGTTTCTCAGCCGTTGGTTTTCTGATAGTACTTCTTCTACTCGGTTTAAAAGAGAATTTTGCTGCTGCAAAATCCCTGCCATTTCCTGATTAAACATTCAATTGGCTACAACTGCGGGAATTACTATATTATGATGCCCAATTTTTGCTAATAAATAACATTTTTAAAAAAGTAAAAGAAAGTAATAAGTAGCCAGCGATCGCCAATTATAATTTTTGGGTAATTGATTTGATAACTTTGCCTGTAATTTTTTGATTGTAATAAGGAGTATTGGCAGCAGGCGATTTGAGGTTGTTTCGGTCTGCTATCCAAGTTTTTTGGGGATCGAATAAAACTAGTCGATTATTTTTAGGGCGAGATATACCAATTGGTTGTTGCCAACACCGATAAGGATTGCTACTCAAGGCTCGCCATAGTTCCAAGGCTGTAAGTTTTTGAGTCAAAACTAATTTCTGCCACAGAAGGGGTAAGGCTATTTCCAGTCCAATAACTCCTGATGGTGCTAAACCGAAGGGAACGGTTTTTTCTTCGTAGGTAAATGCCTGATGGTCAATGGCGATCGCGTCTATAGTTTCATTCTCAATACCAGCAATCAACGCTTCTCGATCCGCTTTGTTACCCAAAGGTGGTTCGAGGCGTAAATTAGGATCGTAACTGCCCACTGCCTCTGTATCCCACAAAAGGTGCATCCAGGTTGTGCTAGCGGTGACGGGTATATTTCTTCTTTTAGCATCGGTAATTAGCTCCACTCCCCTGGCAGTGGATACTCGCATAATATGAACGGGAGCGGGAATTTGCGCCACAATTTCTAGTACCGCTGCGATCGCAGCAGATTCAGAAAAGCTGGGGTTTCCTGATATTCCATAGCGTACCGAAGCTGCACCTTCTCTAATTACGCCATTTTCTGTTAATTCATTGCGATCGAGTGCTACTGCAATCGTCTTTTGCCAAGGCTGGACGTATTCTAATAGTTGTTTGAATAAATTCAAATTTCCCAAATTATAGCGATCGCAAAATCCAATTACTTCAGCTTTTAATTCCCCAAGCTGGTTCATCTGTTGAATATTACCAGGTACAGAAGCAGCACCCCAAAAATGCAGTTGGGGCAAAAATGGCTGTAATTGAAGTTCCGATTCGTTTCGAGACTTGAGCGCGCCCAAAACTTCTTTACTACTTATAGAAGGAGAGGTATCGGGTAAAATTCCCACCTGGGTAAATCCTCCCGCAGCAGCAGCATTCATTAAATCAGCAAAGTTTTCTCGCGTTTCATTTCCTGGCTCTTGGCTGTGACTGTATAAATCTACCAATCCCGTACCCAAAACTAAATCTTTGCCTGGAATTAATTCTGTTTGAGCGGGATATTCAGTTATCCTTTCGCCAATCTCTTTAACTCGACTGTCGATAATTAAGACATCGTGGGGGCGATCTATATTTTGACTGGGGTCAATTACTCTTATCTGTTGCAGTAATTCCATTTTATATTCTACTTTATTAATCAAATAATAGTTGACATCGCGTACTGCAAATAACCATAATAATAGTTTGTGTAAACTTTAGCTTTCAAATAAACTCTTGGCTAATGTTATCGTGATCGG
>CAYXWE010000388.1:0-4481 GCA_964468145.1 uncultured Pleurocapsa sp. | reverse complement strand
GCAATTTATAAAAGTATTAATCCCGATGTTTCTTTAGTAGCTCTAGATGAAAACCAAATTATTGGTTATGTTTCCCTCGTTAAATTAAATAAACAATATAAAATAAATAAACTATTTGTCAAACTTGGATACAGACAAAAAGGAATTGGTACTAAATTGTTGCAGGAGATTATTCAAACTACTCAAAACCCAATTTATGTAGATAGCATTCCATTACAATCATCTTTTTATAACCGTTTGGGATTTAAAGAAGTTAAACCTAAAAATTATGGTAAAGCGTGGCTAAACAAGTACAATCTGGTAAACCAATTAGTATTCTTACCAAATTCACCGAGAGTAGCCTTAAATAAATCTACCGCCAACAATGAATATACAATTCAGACAGCAAGTATGCAAGATGCTAAAATTATATATCGCCTACTAAATAATATTTACGATAATAGTCAAGATTCTTTTTTACCTTTTGGTTTTAATGTTGCGCTCCGACTTTCTCTTCCTCTTTGTTTTGTATTTATTTTAGAAATAATTATTGCAGTATTTATTACTATTTCTTTAATCTTTAGCTCGTCGGATATACCAGCAGTTATAATTTTAGCGATCGCTTTGGTAATTTTCTTTTCTGGTTTGAGATTTTTACCAAAAATTACCAAGACAGTAATTCAAAAAAAAATATCACAATTTTACTTAATTAAAACTCAAGGAAATATTATTGGCTACGCCAGAATTTCTCGAAATAGAGAATATGTAATTTTACATCATATATATGTTTTTTCTTCTTATGATATAGAACCAATGGAGCAGATCGTCGAATATTTTGCTCGACAAGAAACTCAACCGATTTATGTTGCTTGTACCAGAAAAAACGCCATAATTTATTATCAATGTGGTTTTATGCCCATCAAGATTCAAGAACTACCGATCGAACTTCAATCAGGAGGGAAAATTAGTTCGAGATTTGGCGGAGCTAATTTAGTTTTATGGTCGTAATTACTTTAGTTGCATAGTATTACAAACAAGTTGCAGATGACAAAAAACAAATGACATTCAAAGAGATCGAGAATATCAATATATGTTAAGTTAACTTTTATAAAGTTTTTAGATTGTCAAAAGTCAGAGAGGAGAACAAAAACATCATGGCATTAGAAATTCCCGAAGGAATAAAAACCTGGTCGCAATTCGGTCACCCCATATTAATGTGGGTCTTGTTTGGCACTACAGTTTATGCTCTGTATTTAGGGGTAAAAAGCTCAAAGATTCGTAGTGCAGACAAAGAAACTAGAAAAGAACTAATCAAAAAGAATTTTGGGCAACGACATCACAAAATAGGATCGATTCTCCTAGCTCTGATGGTCTTGGGTAATATTGGTGGTATGGCAGTAACCTATATCAACAATGGCAAACTATTTGTCGGGCCTCATTTATTAGCAGGATTGGGTATGACTGGCTTGATTGCTGTGTCCGCTTCTTTAGTTCCTTATATGCAAAAAGGTAACGATCTGGCTCGTACTACTCATGTTTCCCTCAACGTTTTATTACTGGGACTATTTGGTTGGCAAGCATTTAGTGGTATGCAAATCGTCCAGAAGATTGTCGATCGCATGATGTCATAGCGATCGCTGCAAGTTATATAATTTTAGAGTTGTCAGGAGTAAGGTGAGTATATTTGCCCTACTCCTTTTTCAATAAACAACTCGTTTTGTAGGCATAAGTTCAAAAATCCGCTCTTTCGATATAGCGCAAGAGTAAATACATTCCTACCACCAAAGCTCCAATACCTAAGAAAACAAAACCAATCAAATTATTTCCCACAGCAAAAGAAATGATTACCGCAATTAAATAAGGAATAGAGAGTAAAGCTACGGTAATAATTAATTTACGCCTAGTCCAGTTGATTTCTTGAAAATTAATATTTATCTTTCCAGCCCGTCCAGCACTACTAGGAGCTAGAGCCTTCGTAGAACCTCTTGTTTTACCAAGGCGAAGCTGTTTTGGAAGATTCTGTTTTTTGTTTGTCATATTACGTATGCTGCCTGCTACGAACAAAGAGAGAAAAGCGAATTACGATCGAGTATTGAATGTTCGTACACGATCGTAACTACCTAATATAAAGCAATAATCAAAAACTGTTTTGACGAGCAATTCGAGCAAATTTATTCTCAAGCTCGACTATTTACTTGATAAGCTAAACAGAAACAAGCTTAGGCGATAGACTTTATAAAAACAATGATGATTTTACCTGGTGCAACAGTCAAAGTTACTAATTCAGATGACATTTACTACAACTTCCAAGGGTTGGTGCAGCGTATAGACGATGGCAGGGTTGCAGTGCTATTTGAAGGAGGCAACTGGGATAAGCTAGTTACTTTTAATTTATCCGAATTAGAAACGGTCGATTTAACCAAGAAGAAAAAATAACGCTATCATAGTTCAAACAAAATTTACCCGCCAGGCATTTCGATCGACCAATAAACTTCTTCAAAGTTTGGTAAATGATAAATGTCTGATGTTTAATGAAATAATGCGTCTTCCTCTACCTCAGTTTGCCGTTGACGATCGCAATCCCCAGCATATTGGCGAAGTAATCGAAACTTCGACAACTCAATATTTAGCCCAATGTCTCGAACCAGAAGACTTAAAATTTCCCGTCATGCCTCCTTTTGGCAGTTGGATTAAGTCTTTTGATGAAGAGTCGGGTAACAAAATTTTTGGCGTTGTCACTTACGTTACCACCAGCCCGATAGATTCGGTGCATCGTGCTAGAGCGTTAGGTTTGTCTCTTGAAGAATTGCGAGAACAGCAGCCCCAGATCTTTGCTATGCTCAAGACTGAATTCAAGGCTGCCATCGTTGGTTTTGAGACTCCCAGCGATGTCAACGGCAACGGTAATAATGGGGGACAAGTCTATCAATATTTACCCCCTCGTCCGCCTCAGATACACCAGTCGGTTTATCACTGCGAGCCTGAGGAAGTGGTTCGTTTTACCGATAACTTAGACTTTTTGAGGACTTTATTGCAGGTTAGCGAGATTCCCGTAGAGTCATTGGTTGCTGCTTCCGTGCGGGAAGTATACCGCCAGCGTCAGGCAAATAGAGATTGGCTGGTAAATGTTGGTCGTACTCTTAGTACCCTCTTAAAAGATGATTACGATCGCCTGCGCTATATTTTGAGCCAAATTCACTGGTAAAACTAGCGATTGAAAACATGGAAATAGTTTTAGGAGATATCACAAAGCTACAGGTAGAAGGGATTGTTAATGCAGCCAACAGTAGCTTACTCGGTGGTGGTGGTGTCGATGGCGCAATCCATCGAGCAGCAGGAAGAGAATTAGTCCACGAATGCCGTCTACTCGGAGGTTGTCAAACAGGAGATGCAAAATTAACCAAAGGATACAATTTACCTGCTGACTATATTATCCACACAGTCGGGCCTGTTTGGCAGGGAGGTAACAACCAAGAAGCAGAATTACTGGCTAGTTGCTATCGTCGTTCGCTCCAAATCGCGATCGCCAAGAAAATTAAATCTTTGGCATTTCCTTGTATCAGTACGGGGGTTTATCAGTTCCCGAAAAAACTAGCAGCCGAAATTGCATTTAATACTTGCCAAGAGCAACAGTCAAACAATCTTTCTCCTCAAATCATTTTTTGCTGTTTTGAAGCTGAAGATTACGAAATCTATAACCGATTGATAATTTACCATAGACAAAATCTATCGTGACTATTGTTGAGATCGTGTTTTCTTCGGGGAAATAAAAAACTATAATAATCGAGCAAGATTTTAAATATTAAAGAGAGAGATTCTTATGGCGCGGATGTATTACGACGAGGATGCCAATCTAGATCTGTTGAAAGACAAGACAGTTGCAATTATTGGCTATGGTTCTCAGGGACACGCTCACGCTCTCAACCTCAAAGATAGCGGTGTAAATGTAATTGTTGGTTTGTATCCTGGTAGTAAATCAAAAGCGATCGCCGAAGGAGAAGGCTTAACCGTACATTCTGTAGATGAGGCAGCCAAAGCAGCAGATCTAATCATGATTCTGCTTCCAGACGAAGTTCAAAAGAAAGTTTATACCGAACAGATTGCACCCCATTTAACCGACGGTAAGATCTTAGCTTTCGCTCACGGATTTAATATTCACTTCGGTCAAATCATTCCTCCTAGTACAGTAGATGTAATGATGGTTGCACCAAAAGGGCCAGGACACTTGGTTCGACGTACCTATACCCAAGGACAAGGCGTACCTTGTTTGTTTGCAGTGTATCAAGATGCTACTGGCGAAGCACGCGATCGCGCTATGGCTTACGCTAAGGGTGTCGGCGGTACGAGAGCGGGTATTTTGGAAACTTCCTTTAGAGAAGAAACTGAAACCGATCTCTTTGGCGAACAGGCAGTACTCTGTGGTGGTTTGAGTGCTTTGATTAAAACAGGTTTTGAAACTTTAGTCGAAGCTGGCTATCAACCAGAATTAGCTTATTTTGAAT
>CAYXWE010000387.1:0-4514 GCA_964468145.1 uncultured Pleurocapsa sp. | reverse complement strand
ATCCTATTTGATTTGTGAGAATTCTTACAGCTAGATTTGCTGTTATTAGTTCTTTGTCATTTGTTTGCCTTCATACATAATTACTAATTGCTATATCGAGACGATAACCTCGAAAAGACCAAAATGTTCAATGCTTAATGTTTAATGTTCCCTCGTTTAGCCCGCCAAAAATCTTAAAATGTAGAGATGTATAGTTAGAATTAATTTTTCTCAATACGTTTATCGGTAATCAACTCCTTATTCTTTAAGTTTTATGGCTCGCAGAAATCCTAGAGGTAACTACAGAAATAATAATAGAGATCGAGGCGATCGCTATAATCCCCCCCGCAACTATCAACCCAACCCCAATCCACCAGAAAATAAAAATCCTTTCGATGTGGCAAAGATAGCCATTTTGGGCAGCGTTTTTGTAATTGGGATTGTCATCGGCTTATCTCTCAATCTTTCTAGCGGATCTGCTGGGAATGGTTCGGTTGATTCTAGTTTGCAAATCGATCGCGCAGCACCAAACCCAGAAGTGTGCCAGCAATTTGGCGCGAGTGCGATCGTGACGGATATGCGCGTGTTTTTGACCCTCAATCCCTTTAGCGTTTATTTAACTCAACCCAAGATGCAGCCTGGATGCGTGTTGCGTCGTACTAATTGGTCGGTTATCGAACAACAAAAACTAGTCACTTCAGAACAAGTAAGAGACTGTAAAAGACGCATGAATACTTTCGGCTTCGTGGGTGTCTTAGAAGGTAAACCAAAAATTGACTGTGTATATCAAAATGATGCAGCAGGAAACTTATTCTTAAATAAAAACGGAGGCTCGACAGTACCGCTACCAGAATCTGATAATTTCTAAATAAGACCTCTCAGATTGCAGACATACATGGATGGAATCAAAATCCAAATAATTGACGAGCGATCGCCTTATTATAAGCAAGTAATTGAATTGGGCGATGCTAATACTAAAACTCTGGGTTTTTGTACTAGACAAACTTTTCTAGTACACGCTAAAAAGAAGTCGATTATTATCGCTTTAAATGCTCGATCTCAATTGTTGGGATATTTAATGTATGCCATACGACGAAGAGATCGCTGTATTAGGCTCGTTTATTTATGTATTGACGAAAAATATCGCGGACAGAAAATTGCCAAGAAATTAGTTGAAGATTTAAAACAGAGGACTAAAGAATATCGAGGCATTACTTTACACTGTCGTCGAGACTATGAAATAAGTCCGATGTGGAGTCGTTTGGGATTTATTTATCAAGGAGAAAAGCCTGCCAGAAGTAAAAATAAGGTTTTAACTCATTGGTGGTTGGATTACGGCGAACCCAATCTATTTTCTCATCGCGATCGGCAACTAACTGAATCTTCATTATGTGTAATGTTAGATTTGGCAATTTTTCAAGAGTTATGTTTATCCAAAGGAGAATCTAACCTCGAAGCGAAAAGCCTATTAGCGGATTGGCTAGAATCCGAGCTTACTTTGTGTTTGACTGACGAAATTTTTGCTAAAATCCATCATATTGAAAATAAAATTAAACGAGATAAGCTATACAATTTCGCATTAGGTTTTCCCAGACTAGACTATAGCGATATCAAGAATCTTGATTTGTCTTTGACTAATTTTTGTCAGGAATACGATTTATTTATCGATCGCTTTGAGTTGAACCATTTAGTTAAAACGATTGCTACTCAAGCCCAGATTTTTATTACTCAAAATAAATCTTTGTTGGCTCTAAGAGATCGAATATACGATTGCTTTGGGCTTTCTTTAAAAACTCCGACAGAGCTTATTATTCAGTTAGATGAATTGAGTAACAAACCTAATTATCAACCAGTTAAACTTGCAGGTACTCAATTAAAAATAATTAGAATAGGAATAAAAGAAGAAAGGAAACTACTTAAATTTATTAGCGATCGCGAAACAACAGTAGAATTTTCTCAAAAAGTACATCGATTTGTTACTGAAAGCGATCGCTTTGAATGTTGGGTGATTTGTAATGGTAATGAGTCGATTGGTTTATGTGTTTATGGTAGACATAATGATTATGAGCTAGAAATACCATTATTGCGGATCGACGATCTTAATTTAGCTGCTACTTTAGCATACCATCTGATTTATCAAGCGACTTTAAGATCGGCTAAAGAAAATAGAAAGTTTGTCAAAATAACTGATTTATTTCTATCAGATATTGCCATTGAAGCTATTCAACAAGAAAATACATTCACTAAAATAAGTAACGGTTGGTTGAGAGCTAATTTTCCTCTAGTAGATACTAAAGATAATTTATTCAACTACATTATTAAAACTGTTTCCAACTTGAGTTCGCAATACGATATTTATCGTAAAATTGCTTTATCTTTTAAGAACGATTTTCAAGATTCCCCTAACTCTAGTTTATTAGATTTAGAACGTCTTTTTTTTCCTGCTAAAATTAGTGATGCAGAAATCCCTACTTTTATTATTTCTATCAAGCCCTATTGGGCGCAACAGCTATTTGATGCCAATCTATCCAGTCAAACTTTATTCGGTGCTAGCAAAATAGAATTGGCACTAAATAAAGAAGCTGTTTATTACAAAAGTAAAAATGCTCCGCGACTGTTAAAACCTGGAACTACGGGCAGAATTCTTTGGTACATTAGTAGCGATCGCGATTCTGGTTTTACGGGAATCAATTCTATACGAGCCTGTTCTATCTTAGAAGAAGTTATTATTAGTAAACCCCTGGATTTATATCGTCGTTTCCGTAACTTGGGGGTTTATGGCGATAAAGATATATTGAAGGTTGCTAAAGGCGATCGAGAAAAAGAAATCATGGCTTTGAGATTTAGTCATACAGAATTATTTACCCATCCCGTAAGTTTCAAGACTATTAGAGAGATCTTGGACAAGAAAGTTACCATGCAAAGTCCAATTTTGATTGACAAAGAACATTTTGTTAGTATATATATACTGAATAAGGAAAAGTTTAATTGACTTAAAAACTAATGCCAAACAAAATCCTGTTAATCTCAATTAAACCCAAGTATGCAGAACAAATATTTAAGGGCGAAAAAACTGTAGAATTGCGTCGGGTTAAAACCAAATTAACCCCTGGAGATTTGGTATTAGTATACGTTACTTCCCCCAAACAAGCATTAATCGGCTATTTTGAAGTTAAAAAAATTATTTTGGTAGAAAATATCCAAAATAATTTACCAAAGTTTTGGCAACAAGTAAAAGATAGTGCTGGTTTAGAATATTCAGAATTTAAAGATTACTATCAAGGTGCATCTAGGGGAGTAGGTATTTTTATTAAAAATTCTTATCTCTTCAAATCTTCAATTGAACTACATACTTTAAAACAAAAACTTCCCAACTTTCACCCGCCACAAAGTTATCATTATTTGAACTCTGACAAGACTAATATTGTTGAAGCGATCGCGGGATGTAAATTGCAGTAATTTAGATATACTTGTTCTTAATACTTTACCTAAGTAATGAATAATGAATAATGAGTAATGAATAATGAGTAATGAATAATGAGTAATGAGTAATGAGTAATGAATAAATGGAAATTTCATTAGAGAAATTAGAAGAATTTGAGATATTGTTTGAGGAATTTATTGACTCCTATCTTTATACAGCAAAAGGTCTTAAACATACTCAATCTTACCCTCGGCAACGGGAATCTGGGCAGCGGAATTATCAGGGGATATTAGAAGCTAAAAAAGCTGGAGAAGATATTACCGATAGAGTCTTACTTCAATTACTTCCTTATAGAGATACGAAAACTAATCGCGAACAAGGTGCATGGATACATATTGCACCAGCCATAAACAAAGATCTAAAAGTATGGGTTGAAAATAGTCGTTGGACAAAATCAGAAGATTGGTACAAAGTAGCCGATCTAATTTTTATTTTTATCAATCATTGTGTTGAAGATTCAGAAAGCTTATCTTTAAACTGTCAGACGTTTTATCGCTCTAATTATTCAAAGGGTTTACAGACTGGTTTTATGACACCCATTCTAAATGCAATAAAGCCAGACGATTTTCTCTTAATTAATAATAAGTCGCGGACAGTTATTAATTATTTTTTAGATACTAAATACAGTCATAAATTAATAGACTATCCTGCCATTAACAAAAATGGTAAACAATTAATCAAAGATCTCGATTCTATAATCGATAGATTCGATCTGCCAGCATTACCGCAAGAAGATATATTTGATATGTTTTGTCATTGGTTGGTTGTCGAGAAACAATATGATTTTCAATCTGATTCGCTAGAAGTAACTTTGCCGTTAGTTTCTGATAACCCAAAAAAAGAAATAGAAGAACATCTCAAAATCTGGAATCCGAAGTATAAACTAGAAAAATACGTCGATGCAACTTATATAGAAGAATCGCAATTAAAAACTTGGATTAAATCCATTACCAGAAAAAAACAAGTAATATTTTATGGATCTCCTGGTACTGGTAAAACTTTTATTGCCGAGAATATAGCCCAATATCTTATTGGTGGTGGGGATGGTTTT
>CAYXWE010000386.1:0-4542 GCA_964468145.1 uncultured Pleurocapsa sp. | reverse complement strand
GCAACTACTAGAACTAAAGCTAGTATGCGAGATAAGTATTTTTTAGAAAACATAAATTTTTTGTAAACGATCCCAGATTCAACCTATCCTACCAAGAAATTGGAACGCTCCCGATCTATTGATAGAAGTATAGATCCGATAATTAACCAAAGCGACCGCTTACATACTGTTGAGTGGCTTCTTCTTGAGGGTTTTGGAAAATCTGTTCGGTAGGAGCATATTCTGCTAAATAACCCTGACGGTTGCCACCTTCAACTTCAGTTACATTAAAGAAACCCGTATAGTCTGCTACTCGCGAAGCCTGCTGCATATTATGGGTCACGATTACAATTGTGTAATTCTCTTTTAGCTCGTGAATTAATTCTTCGACTTTGAGGGTAGAAATAGGGTCTAGAGCGGAACAAGGTTCGTCCATTAATACTACTTCAGGCTGTAGGGCGATAGTTCGAGCGATACACAACCTTTGCTGTTGTCCTCCACTAAGAGCCAAACCACTTTGCTTGAGTTTGTCTTTGACCTCATCCCATATTGCTGCACCGCGGAGAGATTTTTCCACCAACTCATCCATATCACCCTTATAACCGTTGATCTTTGCACCAAAAGCGATATTGTCGTAAATAGATTTGGGGAAAGGATTGGGTCTTTGAAAGACCATTCCAATTTTGCGCCTTACCTGAACGGGATCGATATCTTTACCATACAAATTTTGATTGCGATAGGTTATTAATCCTTCGAGACGAAAAATAGGAATTAGATCGTTAAGACGATTGTAACAACGTAGTAACGTACTCTTCCCGCAGCCAGAAGGCCCAATAAAGGCAGTGACTTTATTTTTGGGTATATTAAGGTAAATACCTTTTACTGCTAAAAAATCACCATAGTATACATTAACATTTTCTGCTTGCAGCACAGTTTCTGTCTGATTAACAGTTTGTTGGTCATAAATCATAAAATCTACTTGCTCTGAAATTTTAATTTATATAATCGATCTTCTCTGCTCTAGCCTTAAACTCCATCCTAATTGTCAAGAGTTATGACTATCTTAACTTTTGGTAAACAACTTACTGGTGATTTCTTAACGTCAACTCCCAACATTTCCCCAATAGAATAAATAAGATAAAAACTAGACTATTTAAAAGATATAGCTAAATTAGCACTCCTACAATAAACACTATTGTAGAATTTTGAGCAAAAATCGCTATTGTCTCCATATCCGTTTCTAGAGTTTGTCATTAATTAGAAAATTTAAGAGCGCGATTGGTTAACAAATATTTACAATGTTAAGGAAACATATAGAAAAATAGCGATTATGTATCTTACTTATTTAGACAGTAATTCTTGGTTAATCGAAATTGACGACCGACGAATTCTACTCGATCCTTGGCTTGTAGGAGAATTGACTTTTAGTAATGCAGCTTGGTTATTTCGCGGTAAAAAAAATAACCCTCAACCTATCCCTGAAAATATCGACTTAATTTTATTATCCCAAGGGCTAGAAGATCATGCCCATCCCCCTACCCTCAAACAATTAAATAAGGAGATTCCCGTTCTGGCATCTCCCAATGCAGCCAAAGTAGTAAAAGATTTAGGCTACACTACAGTAACTGCTATCGAGCACAACGAAAGCTTTCAGTTGGGAAACAAAGTAGAGATCGAAGCCGTTCCTGGTTCTCCCATTGGACCTACCTTAACGGAGAATGGGTATATTATTCGGGGTCAAGAATCCAACAAAAGTATTTATTATGAGCCTCACGGATATCACGATCGCTCGTTAAAAAACATCGCTCCCATTGACGTAATTATTACGCCCATTATTAATCTTAAGCTGCCCTTACTAGGTGCAGTAATTAAAGGACAAGAAACCGCTTTACAAGTATGTCAGTGGTTAAATCCTCAAGTAATTTTATCTACTGCAGCAGGAGGAGATATTGATTTTACAGGAATGTTAATGTCAATCCTCAAAGCAGATGGTACTGTGGAAGAATTTAACAAACTTTTGGCGAAAAATAATCTTTCTACAAAGGCAATCGATCCTCAATCTGGAGAGACAATTGAACTATCTTTAGTTTAGATTCTTTTTTTGAATCGAAGATCGCCCAGGGACTACATGAACAATAATCGAATTTCTCTTTCTCTTACTAATATTTTCCTGCTGATTTTACTGCCTTTAGTATTAATTCTGCTTTGGCAATTACGCAGTCTAATTGTGATCGTCATGGTGGCGGTAGTTATAGCTGCAACAATTGCCCCCATTGTTAATGGGACACAAAACTTAGGAATACCGAGGTTTTTGGCGGTTTTAATGGTATACGCGGGCTTAATCGGTACTCTGACTCTTTTTGGTATAATCATAGGCCCTACGGTAGCAGAACAAATCCAAAGGTTAATTGGCAAGTTACCCGTTTATCTAGAAGCATTGCGATCGCTTTTATCAGATTTAATCCTGCGCTTTGGTATGGATGATACTGCTGCACCCGATCTAATTAACCAGATATTGGACGTACAGGGACTAATTTCTTGGGTGATTCGTTCTAGTCAACAATTGGTAGTTCGCTCCTATAGTGTCACTAGGGGAATTATCGGTAGTGTTTTGGGTGCTTTGTTAGCATTATTGCTTTCTGCCTATATGGTTTCTAACTCCAAGCAGCTACTAGAAGATATTATTAATCTTTTTCCCGCACCCTGGAATCAACGTCTGGCAGAGCAAATTCAGCCAGTGGGCAAAAGAATGGGGGGTTATATCCAGGGCAGAATATTAGTTTCGAGCATCCTGGGAGTAGTTATTACCGTCAGCCTCAAATTTCTTGGTTTGTCAGAGTTAGCTTTGGGTTTGGGGGTAATTGCAGGCTTTACTAATCTAATTCCTTTTTTTGGCCCGGTTATCGGCGCAATTCCCGCTTTGATTGTGGCAGTATCCCAAGGAGGATTGACTTTTGTTTGGGTGCTATTACTATTTGTCATCGTCCAGAATTTAGAAACCTATCTTTTAGATCCCCTGTTGGTAGGTAATTCTGTTAAAGTTGCTCCTTTGTATCAACTACTAGCTGTATTGGGTGGAGCGCAGGTATTAGGAATTATTGGAGCTTTGATTGTTCCCCCTTGGATTGCAGGGATGGGAGTATTGCTAGAAAATCTTTATGTCAAACCCAAGTTAATTATGGAAGGGCATTACGATCTTTCGGTTAATTCCGATCGATCGTTTTAATTTAATGAGTTTATCGATTAACCATTTCTTTTACTTTTTGGTAGTTTTTTGTCAAAAACTTATGACAACTGAGGACTTATGCCCATAGGTCTATTGATAAAAATGCTCCCATCTAAGATAGCAAATGGTTTTATCTTATGATGGGAGCTAAATTATTTTTAGAAAGGGTTATTAAATAAAGTTTGTCTGTTATAAAAACCAACCGTAAGAATGCAAACCTTGACCCAATAAGTTAACTCCCAAATAACATACCCAAACTACTACAAAACCAACTGCTGCTAGGATAGCAGGTTTTCTTCCTTGCCATCCGCGAGTAATTCTAGCGTGGAGATAGGCAGCAAATACCAACCAGGTAATAAACGCCCAAGTCTCTTTAGGATCCCAACTCCAATAAGAACCCCAAGCCTCATTTGCCCATACTCCACCAGCAATGATGCCAATAGTTAATAAAGGAAATCCCAAGCCAATTACGCGATAGCTAATGTTATCTAAAGTATCAGCCAAGCTCAAACGCTCTGGAGAAAGAGCGATCGTTTCAGTTTGGGGTAAATCTAAGACAGCGGTGTTACCAGTATTGGAATTGCTAGCATAAACGTTGTCGGGAGTATTTTTAGTTGTCTTTTGCTTGACGCGATCGCGAAAACTACCCGTACCCACCGAACTGCCTTTTAACTCTACTTTTTGTCCGCGAGTTACAAACAAAAAGCCAATGGCGATCGCGCTTCCCACCATTAAAGTGGAATAACTGAGCATCATGACGCTAACGTGCATCATCAACCAGTTAGATTTTAATGCAGGTACTAAAGGCGCAGACTCCTGCATCTCTACAGGTAAACTAAGAGCAGCAAAGGCAGTAATACCCATTGCCACGGGACTAGTTACTACCCCCACCAATCTGCTGCGACTCATTCTTTCAGCAATGAAGTGCATGGTGGTAATACCCCAGGCTAAAAAGAATAAAGACTCATAAAGGTTACTCAAGGGAAAATACCCAGCTTCCAACCAGCGCGAGCCTAATAGGGTTGCCATACAGAGGTTGGCGATCGCCATACCAATTGTTCCTAAAGTTGCTGTATATGGCAAATTGGGAAATGCAGCCCCTGCCCAATAAATCAACATCGTAACTAGCAATACCCCAAATGAGGTGTTATCTAGTAAACTCTCTAATGCTATTAAATCCATAGTGTATTGTTATAGTTTTTCTCGTTCAATCTCAAAGTGGTTAGATCTTTAGACCTACGCGCAATGAAGGATCTCAGGTATCATTCATTTAATAGTTTTTTGTCATTTGTCAAAAACTTATGATAACTCAGGACTTATGCAAGAAGTCTATTAGC
>CAYXWE010000385.1:0-4549 GCA_964468145.1 uncultured Pleurocapsa sp. | reverse complement strand
AATACCATTGGTTTAAACGGTGAAACTATCGCCATTGTTGCGGGGGTAGATACAACTACCTTGACAGAAAAAGATTTTACCCAGGTAGAATTGTAGTCTCTTGGGTAGCTGGGTAAAATAAATTAGGAATCAAAATTAACCTTTTTTCCTAACAATTATGGCGATCGCAACTATTAATCCCGCTACAGGAGAAACTCTTAAAACTTTTACTCCTCTAACTGATGCTGAAATAGAGTCTAAGTTGGCTTTGGCAGAATCTACCTATCAAGAATATCGCAAGACTAGTTTTGCTCAACGCAGTCAATGGTTAAATACAGCAGCAGAAATTTTAGAACGAAATTCTGCCAAGTTTGCTCAAATTATGACTACGGAAATGGGCAAAACCTATCAAAGTGCAATCGCCGAAGCGGAAAAGTGCGCCAAGGTATGTCGTTTTTATGCAGCAAAAGCACCTGAGTTTTTAGCAAACGTCCCAATTGAAAGCGACGCTAGCCATAGTTATGTAGCTTATCAACCATTGGGAACAATTTTAGCGGTAATGCCCTGGAATTTTCCTTTTTGGCAGGTATTTCGCTTTGCTGCACCTGCCCTGATGGCGGGTAATGTGGGCATCCTCAAGCACGCCTCTAATGTGCCTCAGTGTGCTTTAGCAATTGAAGAAATTTTGGCTCAGGCTGGTTTTCCTGAAGGTGCGTTTCAAACTCTACTCATTGGTGCGAGTCAAGTCAAATCAATTGTCGAAGACGATCGCATCAAAGCAGCTACCTTAACGGGAAGTGAGCCTGCGGGGATGGCATTAGCATCTACTGCAGGACAACAAATCAAAAAAGTAGTTCTAGAATTGGGCGGAAGCGATCCATTTATTGTTTTAGACAGTGCCAATATTGAAGAAGCAGTAACCACTGGAGTAAAAGCTAGAATGCTCAATAACGGTCAGTCTTGTATTGCTGCCAAAAGATTTATCGTCCAAGAAAGTATTGCCGATCGCTTTGAGTCTCAATTGATTGCCAAATTCCAGGAGTTAAATATTGGCGATCCGATGGACAAAAATACAGATATCGGCCCTTTAGCTACTGCTACAATTCGCTCAGAATTAGAACAGCAGGTGAAAAATGCCGTCAGTAAAGGAGCAAAGGTTTTAATCGGTGGCAAGGCGATCGCCGATCGCCCTGGTAACTACTATCAGCCCACTATACTTACTGATATTCCCATTGATTCTCCTGTTGCTCAAGAAGAGTTTTTTGGCCCAGTGGCATTGCTGTTTAGAGTCAAAGATATTGAGGAAGCGATCGCCCTTGCCAATAATATTCCTTTTGGTTTGGGTGCTAGTGCTTGGACGAGCAATACAGACCAAAGCGATCGCCTAATTAACGAAATTGAAGCAGGGGCAGTGTTTATTAACGGTATGGTTAAGTCCGATCCTCGTTTGCCCTTTGGCGGTATCAAGCGATCGGGTTATGGTAGAGAGTTGAGCAGTCAAGGTATTCATGAGTTTGTCAATATCAAAACTGTCTGGGTTAAATGAACTCAGGATTGTGAGAAAGCTTAATTAAAATTAACAATTATGAGCTTTTTCCGCTCGGGAAAAGGGCTTTTTAATTAATTTTTGTAAAGTATAATTGCAGAAGCTTTAATTTTCTGGCTTGATAAGGATAGCCGATCGTCAAAAAAATGAGTGTCAATCTGGTGTTGGGATCTACCTCAAATAGAATGCCAGATAAATAACTTTGATTCAGAATCTTTAAATATAGGTGTAAATAAAACCCGATTTTTACTCTTAGAATCCACTGTTAACTTCTAAGAATAAATTATTTATTTTTTTAAAGAGAGACGATCGATACTTATTATTGCTCTTAATACCGTTTCCCTAACCTCATTTATAGGAGTCAACCAAGCCCATGCAAATGCTCAAAAAAATTTTCAACTCTGATAGCAAATACTATCTAGAATTACCAGATGAAATTGAAGAATCAAAACCAGTACAAGCGGTAGTAAAAACAGCCGAAAAAGTAAAAGATGTAGTTCAAGATAAAAGCCAAGATGTAGTAAATTCTAAAGCTGCTCAACAAGTAGTCAAATCTACCAAGCAAGCTACAAAAGAAGTTCAAGATAAAGCTCAGGATGTCTTAAATTCTAAGCCTGCTAAAGAAGCGGTAAAAACGGCAGATAAAGCCAAAGAAGAAGTCAAAGGAAAATTACAATCAGAGACTAAATCCGCTCCCAAGCAGCAAAAAGCCAAAGAATCTGACTCCAAAAAATCACAAAGGAAAACTGCACCTTCTCCTCAAGATGCGGGTGCATCGTCTTTCGATCCTCCATTTTGGGTTGCTGCTATGTACAAAAAGAGTTCCAGTAATGTAAATAGTGATGGTACACAAGCAGAGCAAACTTTTGCTACAGAAAACTTAATGCCCACCATAACTAAGTATCGCCGTCGTCCTGGCCCTAGTCTTAACAAATTCAAAGATATGGCAAAAAGTGCCAAAACTCCCAAAGGCTAATCGAATATTGCTCCTCAATAACTAGTACAAAATTTAATAATTAGAGCGGAAGCATTACCTCGATCGAGCTGATGCTTCCGCTTTTAGTTTTATCCCCAACTGGGTTGATATTGCTATAACTTTGTCCCTCTTTCAGATAAGATAAGAGTTGCCGCTTTTTAAACTAAGCCAGCAGAAATTAGGAAACAACCCGATCGATTTCTATTAAACGTAAGTTTGTCAGGTGAGATTGGGTGATTTAGTGGAAAAAACCAATGAATAAAGAAATTTTTGAAAAAGTAAAAGGTATCGTAGTAGATCAGCTAGAAGTAGAAGCAGATCGAGTTACACCAGAATCTAGTTTTGCCAACGATTTGGGTGCTGATTCTTTAGATACAGTAGAATTAGTTATGGCTTTGGAAGAAGAATTTGATATCGAAATTCCTGATGAAGCTGCCGAACAAATAGACACAGTAGGTAAAGCAGTAGAACATATAAGCACTGAAACAGGAGCAACTGCATAGCTTATTGATAATTCTTAAGTTTATTCGAGTTAATAATGGCTACTAAGTAGTAAGACTCAAAAATATATAAATATATTTTGAGTCTATGTCTCAAGATTGAGGATTCAATTATTTTCTTGAATATAAAAAGACAGTTATTCTCAGTTTGGCATTAATACCTAGTAGCAGCCTTAAAAAGCTCGCGAATATATATAAATGTGAAGAAGAGCAGATATGACAAATAGGCAAAATAAAAGAGTCGTAATTACAGGCTTGGGTGCGATTACGCCCATAGGTAAAAATCTAGCAGAATACTGGGATGGTTTACTGCAAGGACGTAGTGGAGTCGGGTCTGTGACTCTATTTGATGCCTCAAAGCACGCCTGTCAAATTGCTGCGGAAGTCAAAGACTTTGACCCCCATCAATATTTAGATAAAAAAGATGCCAAACGTATGGATCGTTTCGCTCAGTTTGGCGTGTGCGCCAGCAAACAGGCGATCGCCGATGCAGAATTGGAAATTAACGACCTGAATGCAGATCGCGTAGGGGTATTAATTGGGACGGGAGTTGGCGGTTTAAAGGTCATGGAAGACCAAAACGAAAACTTGCTAACCAAAGGCCCTCGCAAAGTTAGCCCCTTTACCATTCCCATGATGATTGCCAATATGGCAGCAGGGTTAACTGCAATCCATACTGGGGCAAAAGGCCCTAATTCCTGTACTGTGACTGCCTGTGCAGCGGGTTCTCATGCCATTGGGGATGCTTTTCGTCTGATTCAAGGAGGCTATGCAGATGCCATGATTTGCGGTGGTGCAGAAGCAGCAGTGACACCTTTATCTTTTGCGGGTTTTTGTTCGGCTAAAGCTCTTTCTACTCGCAATGACGATCCAGATCGTGCCAGCAGACCATTCGATCGCGATCGCGATGGATTTGTCATGGGAGAAGGTTCGGGTATTCTCTTACTAGAAGAATTAGAACACGCCCTGGCTCGTGGTGCAAAAATATACGCGGAAATGGTGGGTTATGGTATGACTTGCGATGCCTACCACATGACCTCTCCCGTACCTGGGGGACAGGGAGCAGCCAAAGCGATCGAACTGGCATTAGCTGATGGAGATCTCCAACCAGAGCAGGTAGATTATATTAACGCTCACGGTACTAGCACTCAAGCCAACGATTCTAATGAAACAAAGGCAATCAAAAAGGCATTGGGCGCAAGAGCAGAGGAAGTTGTAGTTAGCTCGACCAAATCCATGACCGGTCACCTATTAGGGGGATCGGGAGGAATTGAAGCAGTAGCTACAGTGATGGCGATCCAAAACAATAAAGTCCCACCAACCATTAATTTAGCTAATCCCGACGATGAGTGCGATCTAGATTATATTGCCAATCAAAGTCGCGATTGTGAGGTTAATGTCGCTCTATCCAATTCTTTTGGTTTTGGCGGTCATAATGTTACCCTAGCATTTAAAAAGTACATCTAAAAATATAGTCAATTTTCTCAGTGAGAAACTATAGTTTTGTCTCGTAATAATTTGATAAACAAAACGTCATCCGCTTATGAT
>CAYXWE010000384.1:0-4549 GCA_964468145.1 uncultured Pleurocapsa sp. | reverse complement strand
CACAAGCAGATTTCAATAACACTAATGGTGCATTAGATCCTTTTACCGTAGTAGCAGCTATTGGAGATCCGATGCAAATTGCGATCGCGGGGATGGCTATTGCTGCTAGTCGTGAAGTTGGAGTGATGTTAGCTGGTGGAACGCAAATGTTGGCTGTATATAAGTTAATTCAAGCGATCTCTACATATCATGATATTTCGGTTGAATTAGCCCAGATTGTCGTGGGTACGACTCGTTGGGTAGCCCAAGATCCCACAGGAAATACAGTAGGTTTGGCTAAAATTATTGGTGGAGCCCCCCTACTAGGTACGGGATTAAATTTTGCTACTTCTCGTTATCCTAGTTTTAGAGCCTACGAGGCTGGATATGTTAAAGAGGGCGTAGGTGCTGGAGGATGCGCGATCGCAGCTCATTTAAAACAAAATTGGACTTCCACTCAATTGCTGAGAGCGACAGAAACTTTGTTCGATCGTTATCGCCGTTTAAGAATGAATTCTATAGGTCAATAACTGTTCTTCCAAAGCAGCAATACGGTTATAGGCAGCAGTAAGCTGTGCTGTCAAACGGCGAATTTGAGTATCGGGGGATAAATTTTCGCTGCTGGAGTTAGTGCTGCTGCTACTGCTGTTGTCGTCTACCAAAATATCTTTATGAGTTAATTGATATTCTGATGCTCCATCTTGACCAATAGAATTGCTGCTAGAACTAAAGCTAGGTAGAGAATATGATTCTTGCTCTTGATGGGCTGACTGTTGATTGCTGAGAGCTTTGACTTGTTTACTAATTTGTTCGATAAGCTCGTGCAGTTTATCTATCTTGTTCCTCAATTCGCTTATTTGTACTTGTAATGTATCCATATATTTTTTGACATCAATTTAATTTTCTCTCTTGTTATGCTAAAAGCATCCGTTATAAACAACCCTAGTATTCCTGATTCATTTAACAATTGCTCAATTTATTTTTATGAAGATATCGATAGTATTCCAAAAGCCCGATTTGGATCGACAATTTTCTAGCATCTAGATTATTTGATTAGCCTCTTTTAATAGAGACAAGATTCAATTTTTCGACTAGGTATTTTTACTTTCTATTAGCATCTCGAACGGTAATGAACGATCTCTTTTCTCGTCGCTCTTTTTTCCAGATAACTACCGCAGTAGCTTTAACTCAGATGTTACAGGGTTGTAGTAAATCTCAAGCTATATTGGAAATACTATTTTTAGCTAATTCTATTCCGATCCAGTTAATCGGAGACTTTCGCAAGACAATTAGCCAAGGGAATAAAGTTGATTTTAATCCTCAAACTCAGCTAAACCAAATCTTTGATTTTTTAGTAACAATTCAAACAGCAAAAGAGCCTAGAACGAGTAACAATAATCTCTTACAGAAAATATTTAATAAATCTGTAGCTTCTGTTGGGGTAATGTCTCTTGGAGACTTTTGGCTGCCTACTGCAATCGAGCAAAATCTGCTGCAACCTTTAGCCATCGATAGTTTAAGTAATTGGCAAAAACTCCCCCCTATCTGGCAAAAATTGGCTCGACGCGATCTCCAAGGTAATGTAACAACTAACGGTCAAATTTATGGCGCGCCTTATCGGTGGGGGAGTACTATAATTGCTTATCGAAGCGATAAATTTGATGAATCGGGATTGACTATAACTGATTGGCAAGATCTTTGGCAGCCAGAGTTACAAGATCGTCTTTCTTTGTTAGATTCTCCCAGAGAAGTTATCGGTTTGACTTTGAAGAAGTTGGGGCATTCTTACAATACAGATAATTTAGTTGCCATCCCTAATCTGGAAACAGAATTATCCGCACTGCATCAGCAGGTTAAATTTTATAGTAGCGATCGCTATTTAGAGCCTTTGGTATTGGGGGATACTTGGGCTGCGGTGGGTTGGTCAACGGATATTGTACCTCTACTCAAACGTTACCCTGAGATTAAATTTACCATCCCTCAATCGGGAACATCTTTATGGGCAGATCTGTGGGTCAAACCCAAATCAACAGAGGCTTCTGCAGTCGATAACGAAAATGATATTTCGGCTGTAAGCGATCGCTGGATTGATTTTTGTTGGTCGCAAAAGGCTGCCAAACAAATTTCTTTATTTACTGATGGGATGTCACCAATGTTGCTGGGGATGAAACCAGAGGAATTACCCCAGGATTTGCAAGATAATGTTTTCTTGGATGGAGAAACTATTAATTGGGATGGCAGCGAATTTTTATTACCTCAAACGCCAACAACTAGCCAGCAATATGGGGACTTGTGGCAAAAAATCAGGAATGGATGATGAAGGATGATGAAATTACTTGTAGGGTTAAGAAAAAGCTGCGAGAGGTATGGGGTTATGAGAATTTTAGACCGCCTCAAGCAGAAATTATCAAAACTTTATTACAAGGCAAAGATGCGTTAGTGGTTTTACCTACGGGTGGGGGTAAATCAATTTGTTTTCAACTACCCGCCCTGCTGCAAAAGGGATTGACTATTGTAGTTTCTCCTTTGGTAGCATTAATGGAAAATCAGGTAAATCAACTCCAACAGCTTGGTTTATCGGGGAAATTGCTCCATAGCGAATTATCCCGCAGCGATCGCCAAAAAACCTTACAGGCGATTTGTCAGCAGCAGTTAGATTTACTTTATCTATCTCCTGAAACTCTTTTAAGTATTTCCCTCTGGGAAGTTATATCTCGCCCTGAAATAACCATAACTAATTTAGTTTTGGATGAGGTACACTGCTTGACTCAGTGGGGGACAACTTTTCGCCCTGCTTATCGTCGTTTGGGGGTAGCACGTCGTAGTTTATTAAAAGATAAACCCCAAGGGACAAAAATTGCGATCGCAGCTTTTACCGCTACTGCCGATACTCAAGCTCAAACCGAAATTATTAAAGCTCTAGAATTAAAACAGCCTAAAACTTTCTCTGTAAATCCTTATCGCTCTAATTTGAGTTTAAATATCAAAACCGTTTGGATGCCCAGAGGTAGGAAACAACAAACCTTAAAATTTATTCAACCTAGAAAAAATCAATCTGGTTTAGTATACGTGCGATCGCGTCGGGATAGTCAAACTTTAGCTCAGTGGTTTCAATCTCTCAATTATTCTGTCGCAGCTTATCACGCAGGATTAATAACTACTCAAAGAAGAAAAATCGAACGAGATTGGATTTCAGGTAGAATCCAGTTTGCGATCTGTACCTCTGCTTTTGGTATGGGCATCGATAAAAGCAATGTGAGGTGGATAGTTCACTATCATGCACCAGAATTAATGGCTGAATATCTTCAGGAAGTAGGTAGGGCGGGAAGAGATAGCAAACCAGCAGATACTCTGACTTTAATTAGCGAACCTACGGGTTGGCTAAATCCTGAAGATAAACAGCGCAGTGAGTTTTTTAACCGCAAGCTAGAGCAACAATATCGCACTGCTCAACAGCTAATCAAACAGCTACCCAACCGAGGGGAAATTGCTACTATCAAAGAGCAATTCCCACAAGGAGAAACTACTTTAGGTATTTTGCATGGCCTTGGTTTAGTATCCTGGCAAGATCCGTTCCACTACCGCAAGCATTCAACCAGAGTAATTTTTGATCGATTAATTAACTCCCACAAACATTATCAAGAACAAATGCAGCAGTATCTCAGAACTAAAAAATGTCGCTGGAAATATCTACTGCAGGCTTTTGGATTTACCGCAGAAGCAAAAAATTTTAACTGCGGTAACTGCGATAATTGCCAGAGATAATATTTCAGATAATATTTCACTGACTAACCCAAACTGACATTGAACCACCATTACAGCCAAATTCACCCCAACCATGTTCGTTTGTAGTTACAGTATCGGTAAGATGTTCGGTAAAATCATAAAAAGTAGTATTGGGTTTGCCTACTTCCATCCATTTTTTACCGCCCCAACCATTACTCAACACTACTGCGATCGCGCTATTATGTTCTTCGTCTCCCAATCTAGTCCAACCAATCAAATTTCGCTCGTCTAAATAATCGTATTGCTCTCCATAAGCGAAATATCGACGCACATAAAGCAATTTATCGATAATCCAATGATGATCGTTTAACCAGATTTCATATTCTTGTCCGTCTCTCCCGTTATCTTTATAGTGTGCGCCATAATAATCACCATAAAACACGCAGGGATAACCATCCTTACGGAGTAATATCAGCGCGTAAGCCAAAGGTTTAAACCAAGATTCTACAGGAGATTCTAAAGCTTGGAGGGGCTGAGAATCGTGATTTTCGACAAATGTCACCGCCAATCGAGGCTGTTGCTGGATTAGGGTATTGTCAAAGATTTGACGCAGATCGTAGTTTTCTCCACTTTTGCTAGCACGATGAAAATTATAGTGTAGGGGAACATCGAACAAAGACATCTTGCCTTCAGTATTGCTGATGTAATTATGTAGCGCACCTATATCATCAGACCAATATTCCCCTACAGCAAACATATCTCGATCTGTGTTGGGTAAACCCCTTATAAAGTCTAGCCAGCCATTGAAAAATAAATAGCTAACGTGCTTGACTGCATCGATCCG